>NZ_JBEOUD010000009.1:0-197320 GCF_040303865.1 Streptomyces sp. NPDC094034
TAGCCGAGGAGCTTCGCTGCGTCTGGCGGAACACCCAACTGCCAGTCGATCAGGGACAACACCGACAATGAACCCCCTAAGTTCCTGGCATTGGGAGGGGTCCCCGGGGAAGCTCCCATGTGCTGAGGGCCGGATCCCGGCCTTGGGTGGGTGGGCCCTGCGGGGCTGCGCGGCAGTGGAGTGGGGCGGCCCGGCACCGGCTCAGCGAGCTGATGTGGGTGGGTGGTTGAGACTCATGCCCCGCTGTACGGGCCCGTTGTCGGGTGACACCTGTGCCCTGAGGCCGAAGGGCCTGCCACCTGCCCCCTATGCCCCAGTTTGGCGGACCATTCCAGGGACCCTCCGGCGGGTCATGCGTCCTGGGTTCGGTTAACCGGGCCCCACGGCACATCACCCCCTCCGACCGGCCCACTAGGCGCCTCACCAGTCACATCCGCCTCATTTCCCACGGTCCGGGGCGGGGAAGCGGCCGGGGCTGGTGCCCCGCTGTCTGGGTGTGTGGGTGCTGGGGTGGGTGTGACTCGTGGGGCGGCCAGCGGGCCGGTCAGGGGTGCGATGTGCCGTGGGAACGACTTAACCGAACCCAGGACGCAACACCGAGTGGGGAGCCCCAAAACGGCGCGCCAAACTGGGACATAGGGGGTGGGTGGCAGGCCCGCCCGCCCCAGTCGACAGGTGCACCCGTCAACAGACCGTCACCAGCGGGGCATGAATCCCCACCACCCACCGGCATCAGCTCGCTGAGCCGGTGCCGGGCCGCCCCACTGCACTGCCGCGCAGCCCCGCAGGGTCCACCGACCTGCGGTCGGCAATGGACCGGCTCCATGCACGGATCCCTTCCGGGGACCCCTCCCCCCGGGCCGCCCCCCTCAAAGCAGCACTTGCGGTGGAGGGTTGGGCGTCAAGGGTGAAGCGAAGCGGAATCGGCGCAGCCGACGCGACGAAGGAGCGCCCTTGACGCCCAACCCGCAACCGCGAAACTGAAACCCAGGGGCGGCCCCCACCCGCCATCACCGACTCCGGACGCCCCCGACAACCCCCCGTCCCGCACCCGCACCCCACCCCCGAACCTGGGATCGGTAGGTCCCGCCGTGCCCCTAGCGTCCATCTCGCCAGGCAACACACCACGCCGCGGAGGGATGGACGTCATGGGGATCTTCGGGAAGCGCAAGAGCCGCGAAGAGCGCGCCGCCGAGATCGCGAACAAGGTGGCCGGCGGCAAGGGTTTCTATGGACGGACCACACGCGCGTTCGTCGGCCGCGAGGGCTTCGCCCAGCTCCAGGGGGCGATCGGCGCGTACAACTCCGCTGCCAACGTTCAGCAGTTGATCGCCATGGGCGCGCCCACCACCGTCGCCGTCGTCGTATCGATCAGCGACACGGGCAAGCTCGTGAACTTCGATCCCATCGTGGATCTGGTTGTCCAGCCGGCCGGAGCGGCGGACCACGTCACACTCCAGACCATCGTCTCCAAGCTGGCCATCCCGCGCGCCGGCGACCAGGTCCTCCTGGTCGCCGACCCCGCGCGGCCCGGGGGCCATCTCTTCGCCGGGATGGTGTGACCGGGTCCCCGGGGCTTCTCCCCCGGGGACCCCGTTCCTGCCAACCCCACAGGCACTACAAGCCGCACGGGCACTACAAGCCCCACAGGTCCTACGAGCCCCCCAGGTCCGCCACGTCCTGCGAGCCCCACAGGTCCTACAGGAACGAGTTGATCTGGATCGTCTCCGTACGCCCCGGACCCACTCCGATCGCCGAGATCGGCGCCCCCGACATCGCCTCCAGCGCCTTCACATAGTCCTGCGCGTTCTTCGGCAGGTCGGCGAAGGTCTTCGCCTTCGTGATGTCCTCGGACCAGCCCGGCAGGTACTCGTACACCGGCTTCGCGTGGTGGAAGTCCGTCTGGCTGTAGGGGAGTTCCTCGACGCGCTTGCCGTCGATCTCGTACGCCACGCACACCGGGATCCGCTCCCAGCCCGTGAGCACGTCCAGCTTGGTGAGGAAGAAGTCCGTCAGCCCGTTGACCCGCGTCGCGTAGCGCGCGATCACCGCGTCGAACCAGCCGCAGCGGCGGTCGCGGCCCGTCGTGACGCCCCGCTCGCCGCCGATGCGGCGCAGCGCCTCGCCGTCCTCGTCGAACAGCTCCGTCGGGAACGGTCCGGCGCCGACGCGCGTCGTGTACGCCTTGAGGATGCCGATGACCCGGCTGATCTTCGTCGGCCCCACCCCCGCGCCCGTGCAGGCGCCGCCCGCCGTCGGGTTGGAGGAGGTGACGAAGGGGTACGTGCCGTGGTCCACGTCCAGCAGCGTGCCCTGGCCGCCCTCGAAGAGGACGACCTTGCCCGCGTCGATGGCGTCGTTGAGGATCAGCGTCGTGTCCGCGACGTACGGCTTGAGCCGGCCGGCGAAGGTCAGCAGCTCTTCGACGACCTTGCCGGACTCTATGGCCCGCCGGTTGAAGACCTTGGCGAGCAGCTGGTTCTTGGACTCCAGCGCCGCTTCGACCTTCTGCTCCAGGATCGACTCGTCGTAGAGGTCCTGGACGCGGATACCGGTGCGGTTGATCTTGTCCGCGTAGGTCGGGCCGATGCCACGGCCGGTCGTACCGATCTTCCGCTTGCCGAGGAACCGTTCCGTCACCTTGTCGACGGTTACGTTGTACGGCGTGATCAGGTGCGCGTTACCGCTGATCAGCAATTTGGATGTGTCGACACCGCGCTCGTTGAGACCGCTCAGCTCGGAGAGCAGGACAGCCGGGTCGACGACCACTCCGTTGCCGATCACCGGGGTGCACCCCGGGGAGAGGATTCCGGAAGGGAGGAGATGCAGTGCGTACTTCTGGTCGCCCACGACGACCGTATGACCGGCGTTGTTGCCGCCCTGATAGCGCACGACATAGTCCACGGACCCACCGAGCAGGTCGGTGGCCTTTCCCTTGCCTTCGTCACCCCACTGAGCACCGAGCAGCACAAGTGCGGGCACAGGCGTACACCCCTTCCGGGCGGGGCATGTCCAAGGTCAGGGGGCGCGCAAACGCCGTTCATTCGGCGCGTGTACGCCATATCTACGCGTATGACACCGCACGACGTTGTACGACGCGGTCCTGACCGTCGAACCGGATGCCCCGGAATAGACGAAGCCCCTGGCGCAATAGCGCAAGGGGCTCTTGCACAAAGATGCTACCCGAGGAAGGACCGAGGTGTCGGCTGCAGAGCCCGCCGAGAACGGTGCGCGACAGCTTCTGGTGGTCATCGACCCCTTCGCCCGCAGGACCGACGGCGAATCGGTCCGGATCGCGAAGGACGTGCTCAGTGCGGGTGCGGGGGTGAAGCTCTGTCTCCCCGACGGCCCCGAGGAATTCGCGCGGGCGCTGGCCCGGCGGGGCAGCAGACGGCCGGTGGTGGTGGGCGACGACCGGGCGCTGCTGCGGACCGTCGCCCTGCTCCACCGGGAGCGGGAGCTGGCCTCCGGGGCGCTGTCGCTGGTGCCGATCGGCGCTTCCGTGGAGCTGGCCCGCTCCCTGGGCGTGCCCACGGGCGCGGTGGCGGCGGCGAGGGCCGTGCTGGACGGCGCGGCGCGCAGGCTCGATCTGCTGGTGGACGACAGCGACGGGGTGGTGCTGGGGGATCTGCGGATCCCGGCGCTGCCCGCGACGGGCGCGGTGCTGGGCGGCGTCCCGGGCGCGGCATCGATGGCGTCGGTCTGGCACACCTGCCGCTCGCTGGTCCGTACGCTCGTACGGCCGGTCCCGCCGGTGTTCACCGCGCATGCGCACCACCGGCTGAGGGTGGAGGCGGACGGCATAGTGCTGAACGACCTGGACGAGCCGGTCGAGGGCGTACGGGTGTCCTCCCGCGGGGGCCGCGCCGAGGTCGTGATCCGTACGCGCGCCTCGGAGGAGCCGGTGCGTGCCAGCGCGCTGTCCGTCACGGTGTCGGGCGCCGACTTCCGCTACCGCGCGGACACGCGGGTCACGGGCCCGGTACGGACCCGGACGTGGACGCTCCGGCCGGAGGCCTGGCAGCTGACGCTTCCGGCGGGGGCGGGGGCGGTGGCGGGTCCGAGGGCCTGAGCGGGGGCGGCGGGCTTCGGGGAGCCCTTCGCGCCTCGGCGCGGGCCAGTTCGGCGCGCCCCCCTCGGCCCGCACCGTCAGCCCGCGCCGCCCGCTTGCGCCGCGCGCTTCGTCTCCTGGTGGTCCTTCCAGCGGTCCATCAGGGCGAGCAGTTCCTGTTGGAGGAACTCGAAGAACTCGACCGTCTCCGCCACCCGCTCCCCCGCCGGGGTGTCGGGGCCCAGCGTCTCGACGCCCTCGCGCAGGGTGTGCTCCCAGCGGCTCAGTACGGAGTCGCGCTGGGTGATGGTGACGTACCAGCCCTGGTTGTGCAGCCGGTAGCGGTCCCGGCGCGAGCCGGGGTCGCGCTCCCTGCCGACCATGCTGACCTGCGTGAGATAGCGGACCGCCCCTGAGACGGCCGCGGGGCTGATCCGCAACTTCTCGCTCAGCTCGGCGGAGGTCATGCTCGCGTCGTCCGAGCTGAGCAGCGCCGCGAAGACCCGGGAGGCCGTGCGTTGCATCCCGGCCTCGGTCATGTCGGCCGCGAAGCGCTCCACGAAGCGGGACACGGCTTCCTCGTCCCGCGACGTACCGTCACCGCTCCGGCTCCCGCTCCCGTTCGCGCCCCGGCGCTGGCCCTCGATGCTCTGGTCCTCGCTGTTCATCGGCCCATCGTCTCCCCTGCTCGGCGTCCACCTCGATCTTAACCCGAACCCTTTTTACGCTTCCTTAACTTCATAATTTTGTGAAAGTAGCGTACGTTCCGAAGCATGACGAAGGCAATCACCGTCGCCGGACTACACAAGTCGTTCGGCCGGACGCACGCGCTGGACGGCCTCGACCTCGCCGTCGAGGCCGGCGAGGTCCATGGCTTCCTCGGCCCCAACGGAGCCGGCAAGTCCACCACCATCAGAGTCCTCCTCGGGCTGCTGCGCGCCGACTCCGGGGCGGCCCAGCTGCTCGGCCGGGACCCGTGGAAGGACGCGGTCGAACTGCACCGCCGCGTGGCCTACGTACCGGGGGACGTGACCCTGTGGCGGAACCTCTCCGGCGGCGAGGTCATCGACCTGTACGGGCGGCTGCGCGGGGGACTGGACCCGGCCCGGCGGGCCGATCTCGTCGAGCGCTTCGAGCTGGACCCCACCAAGAAGGGGCGTACGTACTCCAAGGGCAACCGCCAGAAGGTCGCCCTCGTCGCCGCGTTCGCCTCGGACGTCGATCTGCTGATCCTCGACGAGCCGACCTCCGGGCTCGACCCGCTGATGGAGGAGGTCTTCCAGCGGTGCGTCGAGGAGGAGCGCGACCGGGGCAGGACCGTGCTCCTCTCCAGCCATGTACTGAGTGAGGTCGAGGCGCTCTGCGACCGGGTGAGCATCATCCGCAAGGGCGTGACCGTCGAGTCGGGTTCGCTCTCCGAGCTGCGCCATCTGACCCGTACGAGCGTGAGCGCCGAGCTTTCCGGCGAGCCGAACGGACTGGGCCGGCTCCCCGGCGTGCATGACCTCGACATCCAGGGGAAGCGGGTCAGGCTCCAGGTCGACACCGACAAGCTGGACGCCGTACTGCGCTCCCTCTCCGATTCCGGCATCCGCTCGCTGACCAGCACCCCGCCCACCCTGGAGGAGCTGTTCATGCGCCACTACGCGGCCGACGACGCCCCCGCGGCCGGTCACGCGCCCGAGGCCGATCCGGCGGTCGCGTCATGACCGCCACCACCCTGGCCGTACCGCTGGCACGCACCGGCGGCACCCGGCAACTCGCGGGCACCGGAACGCTGTTGAGGCTCGCCCTGCGCCGCGACCGGATCATCGTGCCGGTATGGGTGCTGGTGCTCGGCGCCTCGTTCCTGTCCGTCACACAGTCCGTCTCGACGCTGTACGACACGGACGCCAAACGGGCCGACCTCATCCAGTCGATGTCCGCCAACGGCTCGCTGCGCGCCCTGTACGGGCCCGTCTTCAGCGACTCCGTGGGCGGGCTCACCTCCTGGCGCATGATCGCCTTCGGCGCCGCGCTCGCGGCGGTGATGAGCCTGGTCATCGTCGTGCGGCACACCAGGGAGGAAGAGGAGACCGGCCGTCAGGAGATGCTCTCGGCGGCGATGGTCGGGCGCCGGGCGCCGCTGACCGCCGCGCTGCTCACGGCGCTGATCGCCAACGCCGCGCTGGTCCTGGCGGTCGCCGCCGGGCTCGTCGGCAACGGGGAGGCCGCCACCGGCGCGCTGGCGCTCGGCCTGGCGACCGGCGGAGTCGGCATGCTCTTCGCCTGCACCGCCGCCATCGCCGCTCAGATCACCGAGAACGCCCGGCTCGCGAAGGGGATGACGGCCGCCGTCATCGGCGCCGCGTTCGTACTCAAGGCGGCGGGCGACGCGTCGACCGACGACGGTTCGTCCGTACTGACCTGGCTCTCCCCGATCGGCTGGGCCGAGAACGTACGCGCCTACGCCGACGAACGCTGGTGGGTACTGCTGGTCCTGCTGGCCGCGATCGCCGTACAGGCGGTCCTCGCGTACACCCTGGCGGGCCGCCGTGACATCGGCATGAGCTTCCTGCCCGCGCGACCGGGACCCGCGACGGGCGCGATCGCGACGGCGGGCGGGCTCGCGTGGCGCCTCCAGCGCGGCAGCGTGTTCGGCTGGGGAATCGGCTTCCTGCTCGCCGGAATCATGTTCGGCGGCATCACCGACGGCGCGGCGGACCTGGTCGGCGACAACGAGGCCACCCAGCAGATCATCCAGCGGATGGGCGGCCAGCAGGGACTGACCGATGCCTTCCTGGCCGCGATGGTCGGCATGCTGGGGATGGTCGCGGCGCTGTACGTGGTCGCGTCCGTACTGCGGCTGTACGCCGAGGAGACCGGCCAGCGAGCGGAACCGGTCCTCGCGGGCGCGGTCGGCCGGCTCCGCTGGGCCGGCGGGCATCTGACGATCGCCTTCGGCGGCGCGGTCCTGATCATGGTGCTCGGCGGTCTCGGACTCTTCGTCGGCTACGGCGACGATCTGCCCGGAATCCTCGGCGCCGCCCTGGTCCAACTGCCCGCGATCTGGGTCCTCGGCGCGCTGGCCGTCCTGCTGTACGGGGTCTTCCCGAAGGCGACCGTGGCCGCGTGGGGAGTCGCGGGCCTGGCGCTGGCCCTGGGCTGGATCGGCCCGGCGCTGGATCTGCCGCGGTCGGTGATGAACCTGTCGCCGTTCGGACACCTGCCGAAGCTGCCGGGCGGGGAGATGGCCTGGACACCGGCGGTGGTGCTGACGGTGCTCGCGGTGGCGCTGGTGGGGGCGGGGCTGGCGGGACTGCGCCGTCGTGACCTGCTGAACTGACCGGAGACAGACTGACCGGAGACTCACTGATCGGAGACTCACTGATCGGAGACGCGCGGCGGCCCGTCTTGTCCACAGGCTGTGGACAAGGTGGGCCGCCGCGCGACGCCGGGTGCGTCAGCGGACGTAGTGCTTCAGGATCTCGGTGTCCAGCTCGATGCCGACGGGGTCGGGGAGAGTGACTGTCTCTCCGAAGTTCGCCACCTGGCGACAGCGGTAGCCTTCAGGCGCTGGCCGACTGTGGACGGTGACCGTGCAGTCGTCGCGGTCGATCAGCAGATAGAGAGGAATCCCCGCGACGGCGTAAGCGAGAGGCTTCTCTTTCCGGTCCCGCTTATCAGTGTCCGAGTCGTACGACGTCACCTCGACCGTCATCAACACGCGCGCCGGGTCGGCCCAGTCTCCCTGCCCCGCGAAATTCCCCTCCGGGGCAAGGACGGCATCGGGCTTGGCCCGACCCTTGCGGTATGCCTCGACCAGCAGCCCCAACTCGCCCCCCGCATAAAGCCACAGGTCGGGCCGAACCTGCATGCAGCGCTTCTGCAGCCACCTGATGATCTCGCTGTGGTCGCCATCCGTCACGCCCTTGAACCCGATCCGTCCGTTGATGAACTCCAACCTGACGGTGTCGGACTGCCTCTCGATGAGTTTGGCGATCTCTTCGAACTCCTCGACGGACATCTGGACCACATGCTCTGCCATAACTGTCATGGTGCACCTCCTGTCAGGTGGACACCAGCGTGACGTGCCCCCGAGCGGACGAAACGGTTCTTTCCGGTGCGATCACCCGTGCGAGTGATCACATGACCGATACTCGCCACCCCGCTCGGACTCGGCTCAGCCCGGAGTCACCAGCCGAGCCTCGTACGCGAACACCGCCGCCTGCGTACGGTCCCGCAGCCCCAGCTTCACCAGGACGCGGCTCACATGCGTCTTGATCGTGGACTCCGCGACCACCAGATGCTCGGCGATCTCCGCGTTCGACAGCCCCTGCGCGATCAGGACCAGGACCTCCGTCTCACGCTCCGTGAGATCACCGATCCTGGCCATCGCCGGGGCGCGCGGGGCCTCCGAGAGTTTGGAGAACTCCGTGATCAGGCGACGGGTGACCGTCGGGGCGAGCAGCGCCTCGCCGGAGGCCACCACTCGTACACCGTCCGCCAGCTGGCGGGCCGAGGCGTCCTTCAGCAGGAAGCCGGAGGCGCCGGCGCGCAGCGCCTGGTAGACGTATTCGTCGAGGTCGAAGGTGGTCAGCACGAGGACCTTCGCGTCGGCGTCCGCCGCGACGATCTCCCGGGTCGCCTCGATACCGTTCAGCTCCGGCATCCGGATGTCCATCAGCACCACGTCGGGGTGGAGCGCGGCGACCTGGCTCACGGCCTCGCGGCCGTTCACCGCCTCGCCGATGACCTCGATGTCCGGCATCGCGTTCAGCAGGACCGAGAAGCCCTCGCGGACCATCACCTGATCGTCGACGATCAGTACCCGGATGGTCATGACGCGTCCCCGTCCCGCACGGCGGCCACCGGAATGAAGGCCGCGACCTCGTAGCCGCCGTCCTCCAGGAGGTCCGCGGTCATCTCGCCGTTGAGCATCGTGACACGCTCCCGCATCCCCGTGATGCCGTGCCCGGAGCCGGGCGACGGTTTGACCAGGCCGCGCGGCGGCGTGTTCACGATCCGCAGACCGAGCCCGCCCAGCACATACGAGATCTCGACCCGCGCGGCCGAGCCGGGCGCGTGCCGGAGCGCGTTGCTGAGGGCCTCCTGGACGATGCGGTACGCCGACAGCTCGACGCCCTGCGGCAGTGTGCGCACCGATCCGGTGATCGTCTTCTCCACGGTCAGCCCGGCGTCACGGACATTCCCGAGCAGTCCGTCGAGATCGGCGAGCGTGGGCTGCGGGGCGTCGGGCGCCTCGTAGTCCTCCGCCCGTACGACCCCGAGCACCCGGCGCAGTTCCGTCAGCGCGGCCACGGCGTTCTCCCGGATCGTGACGAACGCCTGCTCCAGCTCCGGCGGCGGGTTCTCCACCCGGTACGGGGCCGCCTCGGCCTGGATCGCGACGACCGACATGTGGTGGGCGACCACATCGTGCAGCTCGCGGGCGATGGTGGTGCGCTCCTCCAGCAGCGTGCGCCGGTCGCGTTCGACGGCGGTGACGCTCTGCTGCGCGGCGACCTCCTGCTCCGCCTCCCGGCGGATATGCAGCACGGTCACGGTCAGCAGGACGAGCGCGGAAAGGAAGAGCATCATCAGCGAGACGGAGGCTCCCCCGCCCCCGTAGCCGCGGTTGAAGAAGATCTCCATGCACAACGCGTACGCCGCCGTGAGCGCCCACATATAGGCACCGGTGCGCGGGCGCGTACGGATCGCGGCCACCGTCAGCACGGTGAGGTAACCGAGGAAGCTCGCGGCCCCCCACGGCCACTCGTCGTACGACAGCACGGCCAGCACGGCGGAGACCCCCAGCGACAGCCACAGGGCGCCCACCGGCCTGACCATGGTGAACAGGACCGGGATCGCCGGAAGGAGGCCGAACAGACCGCCGTGATCGGCGAAGCCGACGAACATCACCAGCAGCGCGCACGCCGTGATCAGGACATGCGGGGTCCAGACCGCGTTCTCACGTATCCGGCCGGGCAGGCGGCGGGTGATCGGGCCGCCCGTCCGCATGGGCTTGAGCGGACGGTAGGCGAAAGCGTCGTGGAAGAGATCCTGGCGCATGCCATGAAGTGCCCCCATGGCCAAGTGGAACTCGGGGCTCCGGGTCTTCCCGGTATCTGTCTCGGTCACGTTGCCACGGTAAGCGGGGGGAGGGACGGGGTCGTCACCAGCGAAGCGGATCCTTGCCCGTCCGTCCCAGGTACTACTGCGCGCCTCCGGCGCCCACCAGGTATGACGCGTGCCGCGGACGGCCGGCGGCGGTCGGCAGGCGGTCGGAGGCGCTGGGATGGGCGAGGGTGGTCGGCAGTGGTCGGCAGTGTGCGGCGGTTGTCGGCAGTGGTCGGGATCAGGCCCGGAACGCCGCCGCGTGCTCCGCCGCCCACTCCGCGAACGTACGGGCCGGCCTGCCGGTGACCTCCTCGACCGTGCCCACCACGGTCCTGCCCTCCGGCGGGGTGTCCCGGTAGACCATGATCAGGAAGGCGATCACCTCCTCGGGCCGGCCCGCCGCGCGCCACCGCTCCTTCGCCGTCTCCTCGCTCAGCTCCACGAGCGCGATCTCCCGGCCACGGGCCGCCGCCAGCGCGTCCACCTTGTCCCGGAGGGTGAGCGCCTCGGGGCCGGTGATCAGATACGTACGGCCCGCGTGCCCCTCCTCGGTGAGCGCGACCGCCGCGACCGCGCCGATGTCGGCCTCGTGGATCATGGCGCTCAGCCGACCGATGAACGGCTCGGCGACGGTGTCCTCCGTACGGATCGCGTCCGCCCACTCCAGCGCGTTGGACATGAACTCGACGGGCTGCACGACGGTCCAGTCCAGTTCGCTCGCCTCGACGGCCCGCTGGAGCGGGGTCTCCTCGCCACCGAAGAGGACGGTCGCCCGCCGTACGCCTGCCTTCCGCGCCAGCTCCACGATCTCGGGTCCGGTCTCCAACGGCGCGAACATCGCCCCGCCGAAGGTGATCAGATGAATCGCGGTGACGCCTTCGAGGGCGGGGGCGAGGCTCGCGGGGTCGGTGAGGTCGCCCCGTACGACATCGACGCCGGGGAGGGCGGTCCTCGCCTTCTCGGGGTCACGGGTGAGCGCGCGGACGGTGTGGCCGCGGTGGCGGAGTTCGGCGACGACTTGCCGGCCCACGGTTCCGGTGGCGCCGGTCACGAGCACGGTCTGGCTGGTGTTCTGGGTCATGGGGAGACCGTAGGAAGGCTTGCGGTCAGTTTCTGTCCGCGTCTCCCCGCGGCGTCTTCCGGCGTCTCCCGGCGTCTTCCGGCCCCTCCGCCTGTCGTCGTCCGGCCTCTCCGCCCGTGTGGGAAACGCGGGCCTCACCAGGCGAGCTGGGCGATCTCCTCCGCCACCACCGCGCACGCGTCCGCCGCCGGGTCGATCAGCGGGAAGTGACCGACGTCCTCAAGCAACGTGAGCCCCACCATCTCGCCCGCCCGGCCCGCCGCTTCCACGAACGCCTCGGAGACCGTGTACGGCACGGTGAGATCCGTACGGCCCTGGACCACCGTCGTCGCGATCCCCGTCGGCAGCAGCGCCGCCGGGTCCGCGCTCTCCCTGCGCTGCTTGAACTCCTCCTCGCCGCCCAGCAACTGGATGGGCGCCCCGCCGCACACATCCAGCTCCACGGCGCGTACGAGATCCGCGATCGGCGCCAGCGCGACGACCCCGCGCAGCGGCGGGGGCTCCGGCAGCCGCCACGGCGAACCCACCGGCAGCACATGCCGGGCCGCCGCCCACAGCGCGAGATGGCCGCCCGCGGAGTGGCCGGTGAGCACGGTCCGCCGCGCGTCGGCCCGCGGCAGCGCGTCGGCGGCCAGCGCGGGCAGCGCGTCCATCGCCGCGGCCACATCGTCGAACGTCTCGGGCCAGCGCCCCGCCACCGGCGGCCCGTCGCCCTGCTGCGGGATCGCGGGCCCCCGCCGGTAGGCGACATTGGCGACGGCGAATCCGCGCCGGGCCAGGAAGTCCGCGAAGGGGGTCAGATGCGTACGGTCGTACGGCGCGCGCCAGGCGCCGCCGTGCAGAACGACGACCAGTGGCACGCGCTCCTGGTCGCCCCGGGGAGCGTAGAAGTCGATCACCTGATCAGGGTGCTCGCCGTACGCGGCGGTGGCATCGGGCCGGACAACCGGATGGGAGAAGACCGATTCGGTCTCTGCGGCGTCACGAGCAAGGGCATCGTGCGCGGCGGGGTCCGGCATCTTGCTCCAACCTTTCGGTACGGGGGCCGAATTGACCTGATCAGCGGGGACGCTATCAGCCCCACGGGGGCCCGTTCACCCCGATGCCCGGCGGCCGCGGGGGCGGCCGCCGGGCCACTGTGACCCGAACCCGGCCTACCCTTCGGCCAACACCTCGTCCGGCACCTCGTCCGGCACTTCGCCCGGTACCTCGGCCGGTACCTCGGTCAGCACCTCACCGAGGACCCTCGCCGCCCGTTCCGCATCGGCGAAACCCGTATAGAGCGGGGTGAATCCGAAGCGCAGCACGTCCGGCCTGCGCAGATCCCCGACAACGCCCCGGGCGATGAGCGCCGCCATGACGGCGGGCGCCTCGGCGCAGCGCAGTGCGATCTGGCTGCCGCGCTCGGCGTGCGCGGCGGGCGTGAGCGAACGGACCCGGCCCGGTGGCGCGTACGCCTCCACGCACTCCAGGAAGAAGTCCGTGAGCGCCAGGCTCTTCGCCCGTACCGCCGCCAGGCTCACCCCTTCCCAGACGTCGAGGGCCGCCTCCAGGGCCAGCATGGAGAGGATGTCGGGCGTGCCGACCCGGCCCCGTACCGCGCCGTCCGCCGCCTCGAAGTCCTGGGACATGGCGAACGGGTCGGTGTGCGCGTTCCAGCCGGGCAGCGGGGAGTCGAACCGTGCTTGGTGGCGCTCGGCGACATAGAGGAAGGCGGGCGAACCGGGCCCGCCGTTCAGGTACTTGTACGTGCAGCCGACCGCGAGGTCGACGCCGTGCTCGTCCAGACCGACCGGCAGGGCGCCCGCGCTGTGGCAGAGGTCCCAGACGGCGAGCGCCCCGGCCTCGTGCACGGCGGCGGTGATCCCGGGGAGATCGTGCAGCCGGCCGGTCCGGAAGTCGACGTGGTTGACGAGTACGACGGCGGTACGCGGCCCGAGCGCGCCAAGCAGATTCCCGGGGTCGACGGGGACGACCGGCAGGCCCGTCATCCGGGCCGCGGAGCGCGCGATGTATCCGTCCGTGGGGAAGGTCGTGGCGTCGACAAGGATCTCGTCCCTGGCCGGCTCCGCCGGATCCAGCAGCCGTACCGCGCCCACCACGGCCTTGAAGACATTGACGCTGGTGGAGTCGCCGACCACGATCCGGCCCTGCCCCGCGCCCACGAGCGGGGCGATACGGTCGCCGATCCGCTCGGGCGCGGTCCACCAGCCGCTCTCGGTCCAGGAGCGGATGCGCAACTCGCCCCACTGCCGGGTGATCACGTCCTGGACGCGCTCGGGGACATGGCGGGGCAGCGCGCCCAGGGAGTTGCCGTCGAGATAGACGGAGTCGTCGTGGAGGGTGAACAGATCGCGCAGCGGGGCCAGTTCGTCGGCGGAGTCCAGCGTCGCGGCCTGGACGGCGAGGGACTTGTCCTGGGACGCGTGGTGTTCACGGGCCCCGGAGGTCCCGTGCGACTGAGGCTCCCGCGAGTGGAGCTCGTACGACTCAGACATGGCTGCGCGCCGTCCACAGCTCGGGGAACACGCTCTTCGTGGCCCGCTTCTCCAGCCAGGCCACGCCCGCGGAGCCGCCCGTACCGGTCTTGGACCCCATCGCCCGCCTCGTCGCCACCAGATGGTCATTGCGCCATCGCCACACCAGCTCGCCGACATCCGTCAACGCCTCACCGAGCCGGATGAGTTCGCTGTGCTGATCGGGCTCGCGGTATATCCCGGCCCAGACCTCCTCGACCGCCCGCGACGGCTCGTACCGCTGCGCGAGATCGCGGTCGAGCACATCCGCGGGCACCGGCAGCCCGCGCCGGGCGAGCAGCCGCAGGACCTCGTCGTACAGGCTCGGCTCCTGGAGCGCCTTCTCCAGCTCGGCGTGGACGCGCGGCGCGCCCCGGTGCGGGACGAGCATCGACGCGGACTTGTCGCCGAGCAGGAACTCCATGCGCCGGTACATCGCCGACTGGAAGCCGGAGCCCTCGCCGAGCGCGGCGCGGTAGGAGTTGAACTGCGCGGGCGTCAGCCGGCCGAGCGGCTTCCACGAGGCGTTCAGCGCTTCCAGTTCGTGGCCGGACCGGTTGAGCGCGTCGATCGCCACCGCGATCCGGTCCTCGCGCAGCGCGCGGGACGCGGTCTCCCACTCGTGGACGAGGACGGTGAACCACAACTCCATGACCTGTGTCGTGACGAGGAAGACCATCTCGCCGGGGTCGTCGGAGCGCGGGTGCTGCAAATGGGTGAGGACATCCGCCTGGACGTAGTCCTCGTAGGGGGTGGTCCCCGCGAAGTCGAGGTTCGGGGCTTCCGAACCGGCTTCGGGGACATCGGAGGCGTGCGACATCTCTGTCTCCTCGACATGTGTTCCCGGGTAGCGGTCCGCCCCTTCCGTGTTGGTTACGGAGCCCCGGTCCCCTCCCGGCATCATAATCCGGGGTCAGAGCTTCGGGCCTGTGATGTACTTCCCGTTCTCGTCGTACGGCCAGGCGTTGGACTCGCAGCCGTCCAGGCCCTTGATCTGCTGCATCATCACCGGGGCGAGCCGGCCGGGGCCGGGGCAGCCCAGATGCGTACGCAGACCGATCTCGTGGCCGACCTCGTGGTTGATGATCAGATGCCGGTATTCGGAGGCCGGTCCGTCGAACGTCGGGGATCCGAGGACCCAGCGCCGCAGATTGACCACGACACCGTCCACGGTCTCGCAGTTCAGCTCGCCGCGGGTGTCGAGTCCCTGGGCGCCGCAGAGCTTGTCGGCGGTGGCCGGGGTGGCGATACGGATGACGAAGTCGGCGTTCGTGGAGACCAGCTGGAAGGAGCCCCGGCCGTGCGCGGCCCAGCCGCGCGGATGGGCGAGGATCCGTTCGATCTCGGCCGCCGCTTCCTTCGCGGAGATGTCGACCCCGTTCTCGACCTGGACGCGGTAGCGGCGCAGCGGCCCGTCGCCGACCGGGTCGCCGTGCGCCCGCGCGGTGGTGAAGGTGCCGGGGCCCGAGGCGGGGACATGGGGCGCTTCCGACGATTTCTCCTCGGCGGGCTCGCCGCCGGCCGACGCGGTCGGCGAGGACGACGGGGACGACGAGGGCGGAGGCTTCGGGGGCGAGGGCTCCGGGGACGGCGCGCTGGGCGACGCCGGGAGCACATCCGCGGTCGTGGTCGCCCCGCTCTCCCCCGTACCGCCACCCTGCCAGGCGGCGACGGCGGCGCCCGCGCCGAGGAGTACGACGACCAGGCCCAGTCCTGCCAGGGCCGGCCGGGCGGGCGGACGGCCGCGTCCATGGCGCCTTCCGCGCACGCGAGCACGGACACGGTCACGACCGCGGCGGCCTATTCGACGGACGGCGGCACGCTTACCCAAAACGAACGTCTCCCCTGGTGCGACCGGCGTGGGGGGAGAGGCGCGAGTGGGGGCCTCTGTGCCGGGGCGGGCTGATGATCTGCTGCGCGCGATCGATCAGACCGAAGGCCCGCGCCCTTGATGACGGACGGGGCCCTCGTTGGGTTCCGTTTCGGGGCGATCAGCAGCGGTCGGCTGCTTGTCGGCCGCGAGGGAACGGGCGGCCCCCGGTCGGGGAGCCGCCGTGGAGACGGGGATCAGCCAGGGAGTAACGGATCAGCCAGGGAGTCGCTGGTCGGCCAGGGAGTCGCTGGTCAGCCGGGGAGCCGCAGGTCAGCCCAGGGTGTCGGCCGCCAGCGGCGAGGAGTCGCGCAGAAACGTCGCGCAGCGCTCGTACTCGTCCTGCTCCCCGATCGCCTGCGCGGCTCGGGCGAGCGCGTGCAGGGCACGCAGGAAGCCGCGGTTCGGCTCGTGCTCCCACGGGACCGGGCCGTGCCCCTTCCAGCCGCTGCGCCGCAGGGAGTCCAGCCCGCGGTGGTAACCGGTCCTGGCGTACGCGTACGACTCGACGACATGGCCGTTCTCGAACGCGGCGTCGGCGAGCTGTGCCCAGGCCAGCGAGGAGGTCGGATATTTCGCGGCGACGTCGGCGGGCGGCGTACCGTTCGCGAGCAGCTCACGCGGCTCGGGATCGTCGGGCAGCTGAGTGGGGGGCGGTCCCCCCAGCAGGTTTTCATGGATGGCCATACCTACAGTCTGCCTTGCCCCGGCCCGGCGGACCCCGCGTCCCCGTCTCCGTCCGCAATCCCGCCCGGACCTCCGATCGGGCCTCCGCCCGAACCTCCGATCGGACCGCCACGCGGACCCGTGCCAGGACCACCACCGAATCCGCCACCAGGGCCCCCGCCCCTACCACTGCCCGGCCCGCCGGACCCGCCGGCCGCGCCGCCCCCGCCGTCGGCCACCCCCTCCCCGGCCAGCCGCTCCAGGGGCGGCGCGGACAGTCCGCAGTTCACCCGGCACTCGGGCTCGGCCCGGTCGGCCGCCGCCTTCGGCGTCCGTACCGTCGCCCAGGCGATCAGCGCGCCCGCCACCAGCACCCCCGCGCACAGCGGCATCGCGCGGTGGAAGGTGGTGTCGAACTGGGGCGCCGAGTGGTACGCCTCCGGGCCCGTGCCCGTGAGCAGCGGGAGCGCGGCGACCGCGAGCAGGCCCGCCGCACGGGCCGCCGCGTTGTTGATGCCGCTGGCCAGACCCGCGCGCGTGTTGTCCACGGAGGCCAGCACCGTCGACGTCAGCGGCGCGACCAGGCTCACCATCCCCATCCCCAGCACCACCAGCGCGGGCAGCACATCCGCGAGATACGAGGCGCCCGGGCCCACCCGCAGCATCAGCAGCAGCCCGGCCGCGCACAGCAGCGGCCCCACGGTGAGCGGGATCCGCGGCCCGATCCGCTCCGCGAGCGCGCCGGAGCGCGCGGAGAGCAGGAGCATCAGCACGGTCGTCGGCAGCAGCGCGGCCCCCGCGCCCAGCGCCGAGTACCCGACGACCACCTGGAGTTGGAGCGCGGCGAGGAAGAAGAAGCCGCCGAACGCCGCGTACACACAGAGCGTCACCAGATTCACCGCGCTGAACTGCCGGGACGCGAAGATCGACAGCGGCAGCATCGGGTCCGGTCTGCGCCGCTCGACGAGTACGAAGACCACCGCGACCAGCACCCCCGCCACCCCCGACCAGGCCGCCTTGCCGATCAGCGCGTAGGTGATCAGCGCCAGCGCCGCCGCACCGAGGAACGCGCCCAGCACATCGAACCGGCCGTGGTGCGCCGGATCCCTGGTCTCCGGTACATGGCGCAGCGCCACCGGTACGCACAGCGCGGCCAGCGGCACATTGATCAGGAACACCCAGCGCCAGCCGGGACCGTCGACCAGCCAGCCGCCGAGAAACGGGCCGACCGCCGCGCCGACCCCGCCGAGCCCGGACCACACCCCGACGGCCCGTGCGCGGTCGTCCGGGTGGAAGCTCGACTGGATGATCGCGAGCGAGCCCGGTACGAGCAGCGCCCCGCCCACACCCTGGAGCGCGCGGGCGATGATCAGCACAAGGGCGCTCGGCGCGACCCCGCACAGCAGCGAGCCACACGCGAACCAGATGATCCCGATCACAAAGATCCGCCGCCTGCCGTACCGGTCGCCGAGCGATCCGCCGAGCAGGATCAGCCCGGCCAGCGTGAGCATGTAGGCGTTGACGGTCCACTGGAGGTCCGCGAGATTCGCGTTCAGGGAGTCCCCGATATGCGGCAGCGCGACATTGACGACGGTGGAGTCCAGCAGGGCCATGGTCGAGCCGAGCACCGTCGTCAGAATGACCCAGCGCCCCTGGGCGGAGGACAGCCTGATGTTCATACGGGGATCATCCTCGCCTCGCAGCCCGGTGGCGACCCGGCGGACGGTATGGCAAGGGCCCGGCATCGTGATGGATGCCGGGCCCGCCGTACGGGAGATACCGCTCCCGCGCGTTACTTCAGCTTGGTGTCCGTCACTTCAGCTTGGTGCCCGTCGAACGCAGCGCGGCACACGCCTCGGTGACGCGCTTGGCCATGCCGGCCTCGGCCAGCTTGCCCCAGGTGCGCGGGTCATAGGTCTTCTTGGAGCCGACCTCGCCGTCGACCTTCAGGACACCGTCGTAGTTCTTCAGCATGTGGTCCGCGACGGGACGCGTGAAGGCGTACTGGGTGTCGGTGTCGAGGTTCATCTTCACGACGCCGTTCTCCAGCGCCGTGGCGATCTCCTCGGCAGTGGAGCCGGAGCCGCCGTGGAAGACGAAGTCGAAGGGCTGGCTGCCGGCGGCCCTGCCGTACTTGGAGGCCACACCCTCCTGGAGGTCCTTGAGCAGCTCGGGGCGGAGCACGACATTGCCCGGCTTGTAGACGCCGTGGACATTGCCGAAGGACGCGGCCAGCAGGTAGCGGCCCTTCTCGCCGAGCCCCAGGGCCTCGGCGGTGCGCAGCGCGTCCTCGACGGTGGTGTACAGCTCGTCGTTGATCTCGTGGCTGACGCCGTCCTCCTCGCCGCCGGTCGGGGTGATCTCGACCTCAAGGATGATCTTGGCGGCGGCGGCTTTGGCGAGCAGTTCCTCGCCGATGGCCAGGTTGTCGGCGAGCGTCTCGGCGGAGCCGTCCCACATATGCGACTGGAAGAGCGGGTTACGGCCGGCCGCGACGCGCTCGGCGGAGATGTCGAGCAGCGGGCGGACATAGCCGTCGAGCTTGTCCTTGGGACAGTGGTCGGTGTGCAGCGCGACGGTGATGTCGTACTTCGCGGCGACGATATGCGCGAACTCGGCGAGGGCGACCGCACCGGTCACCATGTCCTTGTTGTACTGGCCGCCCAGGAACTCCGCACCGCCGGTGGACATCTGGATGATGCCGTCGCTCTCGGCCTCCGCGAAGCCACGCAGTGCGGCGTGCAGGGTCTGGGACGAGGTCACATTGATGGCCGGGTAGGCGAACTTGCCTGCCTTCGCCCGATCGAGCATCTCGGCGTAGACCTCGGGGGTTGCGATGGGCATCGGGCCGCTCCTTGTGATGTGCGGGTGAGAGGTGCTTGTCCCTGACCTGGGGGCGACGTCATCGTCACCCCCATCTTTCCAGACTCCTGTATGGACTCCACCCGGGTCCCGGCCGTTTCACGTGAAACACCCGGGACCCGGCCGAAAGCCCAGCTCAGCCGAGACCCAGTTCATCCAGCGCATAGACATTGAGGTACGGAAGGCCCGCCTCCGCGATCGCCGGGGCGGCGCCCCGCTCCACGATGACCGCGACCGCGACGACCTCGCCGCCGGCCTCACGTACCGCCTCGACCGCCGTCAGCGGCGAACCGCCCGTGGTCGAGGTGTCCTCGACCACCAGACAGCGGCGCCCCTTGACGTCCGTGCCCTCGATCCGGCGCTGGAGGCCATGTGCCTTCTGCGCCTTACGGACAACAAACGCGTCGAGCCGCTGCCCGCGCGCGGCGGCGGCGTGCAGCATCGACGTCGCCACCGGATCGGCGCCCAGCGTCAGCCCGCCGACGCAGTCGAAGTCCAGATCGGCGGTGGTGTCGAGCATGATCTGACCGACCAGCGGTGCGGCATGACCGTCCAGTGTGATCCGGCGCAGATCGATGTACCAGTCGGCCTCAATCCCCGAGGAGAGGGTCACCCTGCCGTGCACCACGGCCTTGTCCTTGATCAGTTGCAGCAGCTCAGCCCGTACGTCAGTCATGCCCACGAGCTTAGGTCCTGTGTTCAGAGCCGCCGCCAACGCCAGGTCGCGCCCATCTCCAGCGGCTCCACGGGGGTGACCAGCCGGGGCGCGGTATTGAGCCCATTCGGCGGACCCGACTGCGGTTCCACACACACCGCCTCTGCCTGCTCGTCATAGATCACCACCCACTCGGCGCGGCTCGTGACCTTCAGCTCCAGCCGCTCGGGCCAGGTCAGGGTCACCTCGACACCGTCGGGCATCCCGAAGCAGTCGTCCCAGGGACCGGAGCGCGGCGTGATCCTGCGCCCGGTGGGCAGATGGTCGGCGCCGCGCTCCTCCTGCCAGGCGGGGTCGAAGTCGACCCGCGCCTCGCTTCCCCCCAGGTCACGCAGAAACCACGGGTGCCAGCCGGCCTGGGCCGGGAAGGACGTGTCGTACGTCTCCACCCCCAGCCCCATCGTCAGCGAGTCCTCGGTCAGCTCGAAGGTCTGGGTGACCCGGCCGCTGTACGGCCAGGGGTCGACGAGGTCATAGGTGAACACCGCCTCGCTGCCATCCACCCGCGCGGGACGCCAGGCCGTGTCCCGGCCGGTGCCGTGGATCGCGTGCGGCGGGGAGTTGAGCGGCATCTGATGGACGACCCCGCCGTTGCGGAACTGGCCGTTCTCGATCCGCCCACACCACGGCACCATCGGGAAGCAGCCGTACCGCTCGCCTTGGCGCAGCAGTTCGGTCCCGCCGATGCGCAGACTGCTGATCCGGCAGCCGTTCGCCGGGGTAATGGTCAACTCGGCGTCGCCCGCCGCCAGTCGGATGCTCTCTTCGCTGCTACTCACACCACGACATTACTTGCGCCGACGCAGTGCCCGTCCGACCACCACGGCGGAGGCGAGCGCGAGCGCGGCGGCGGGCGCGACCCAGCGCAGTGTGGCCCGCGCGCCCCCGGCGTCGGGAGCGGGCACGGGCGCGTAACGCCCACGCGGCGGCGCGTGATCCACTTCCTCGGCGCTGCGCCCGATCATGGTGCGACGCGCGTGCGCGGCCTCGGCCGACGGCTCGTCCGGAATGATGAAGTCCCCCTCACCGGCGACGGTCTCCCCGTCAAGACCGAGGCCGGGCGTCTCGGTCCCGAACTCCGCCAGCGCCTCCGCCACGATGTCCTCGGGCGGCTCCGTCTCCTCGCCCAGCCGCGCGACGAAACGGTCCAGCAGCCGACGCGCCGCGGCGGTCGTCGTCTCGGCGGGCAGCTCCGCGAGTCGGCCCTCGGAACGCGATCCGCCCGTGAAGGCGAGCGTCGTGCCGTCCGGCGTCTCCATCAACCGCACGGTGAGCGTCAACTTGGCCGAGCCGGAACCCCGGACCTCCTCGCCCTCACCCTCCACCTCGAAGACACCGTCCCGCTCGGCGACCGTGAGCCTGCCGCGATAGGTGATCGTGTGACCGCCGATACGCACCTTCATACGCCCGGAGAGCGGCCCGGCCGACTCCTCCGCGTCGTGCTGAAGCCCCGGCACACAACGGGCGACACGAACGGGGTCGCCAAGTGCCTGCCGAAGAGCCTCTGCCGTGACCGGAACGAACACCTCATGCTCCATAAGCCCCGAGCGTAACGCCGTGCGCCTTCCGGCGGGGGGTCGTGCTCGCGGTTCGTTTCGTTTCGGCCGGGGCCGGTGGTGGTGCGCGGGTTGTTGCCGGTGGTCGCTTCGGGCTCGCGCCCCGGACCGCATGCCGCGCTTGTCCGGGTACACGCGCAGGCCCTACCCCCCGTACCGCGGATGCACCAGCGTCGAAGGCGGCAGCCCCCGCACCCTCGTCCGCTCCACCCCCCGCGCCCCCGCCACCAGCATCGCCCCCTCCAACGACCGCAGCCTCGGCGCGTCCCGCGCCAGCGCCAGCCTCGGGGGCCTGCCCACCGCCGCCAGTTCGAACCCCCAGTCACCCGCGGCCGGCGCCCCGTCCTCGACCCGGTCGGGGCCCGCCGCGAAGCCCGACGGCCACCCCGTCGCGTGGTACGGCGTGGTCCCGAACCCGGCCGCCCGCAACGTCGCGTCCACCGTCCAGTACGTATGCCGCTCCGCCATCGGCGACCCCGCGTGCACCGCCAGCCGCCCGCCGTCCGCCAGCACACGCGTGGCCAGGCCGTAGAACTCCTCGGAGTACAGCTTCGTACTCGCCGTCACGCCGGGATTCGGCAGATCCGAGATGACCACGTCGTACGGCCCGCCCCCACGCCCACCGCGCCCCCCGACGCCTCCGGCGTCCACCGCTCCCCGCAACCACACGAACGCGTCCGCGTACACCGCCCGCACCCGCCCGTCCCCGTACACCGCCCCGTTCAGCTCCCGCAGCGCGGGATCCGTGCGAGCCAGCCGGACAACCTCCGGGTCCAGCTCGACCACCGTGACCTCGCGCACGCCCCGGTATCGCAGGACCTCGCGCGCGGCCAGTCCGTCGCCCCCGCCCAGGATCAGCACCCGCGCGTGCGGACCGCGCATCGCGGGATGCACCAGCGCCTCGTGGTAGCGGAACTCGTCGCGCGCGCTGACCCGCAGCCGCCCGTCGAGATACAGCTCCAGCGGCCCGCTCCGGCCGCCCGTGATGACGACTTCCTGGGCGCCGGTGTGGAGGGCGACCCGCACCTGGTCGCCGTAGACGGCCCGCCGCGCCGCCCGTTCGAAGTCGTCCACCAGGACGGCCGCCGTGCCGAGCAGGGCCAGCACCAGCACATTGACGATCACCAGCACCCAGCGTGAACGCGGCCTCAGATCGCGCCGGAAGAGCCAGAGCACCAGCCCGCCCCCCGCCACCGCGTTCACCGCGCCCGTCAGCAGCGCCCCCGTCAGCTGGCCCAGCCAGGGCAGCAACAGGAACGGGAAGGCGAGCCCGCCGACGAGCGCGCCCACATAGTCGGCCGCGAAGAGATCCGCGACCGTCCCCTCCGCGCTCTGGCGGGAGAACCGCTGGATGAGCGACATCAGCAGCGGAATCTCGGCGCCGATGAGGACGCCGATGGCCAGCGAGAAACCGACCAGTGCGTAGCGGGACTCGCCCAGCCATATGAAGCTCGCGTACAGCACGAGTGCGGAGGAACCGCCCAGGAGTGCCAACGCTGCTTCCAGCAGCCCGAATCCGAACGCGGCGCGGCACCGCAGCCGTTTGGCGAGCAGCGAGCCGACGCCCATCGCGAAGACCATCACCGAGAGGACGACCGAGGCCTGTGTGACGGAGTCCCCGATGAGATACGAGGCGAGCGCGACCAGCTCCAGCTCGTACACCAGCCCGCACGCGGCGCAGATGAAGACCACGGTGAGGATCAGATAACGCCCGGCGCCCGCGCGCACGGGAAGCCGCGCGCCACCCCGGGGCGGCGAGGACACGGACTGCTCGATCATGTTCGTAACG
This sequence comes from Streptomyces sp. NPDC094034, assembly GCF_040303865.1. Lineage (NCBI taxonomy): Bacteria > Bacillati > Actinomycetota > Actinomycetes > Kitasatosporales > Streptomycetaceae > Streptomyces > Streptomyces sp. NPDC094034. The sequence continues at coordinate 23,206 of NZ_JBEOUD010000009.1, forward strand.
CTACGTCACGAATTCATTGCGGTTTGTCACCCACACGGGTGCATCTAGAGCACGGCAGGCATACGGACCCCCACCCGCGTCCGAGTGACGACCAGGCGGCCTTCCTGTGGATACGCATGCCACGTACGCCATCGGACCTGGCCGCCGTCGCGCTGCGCCAGCATCGCGGTGAAGGCGTTCGGGGCGCCGGGGAATGTCCCCGCCAATCCGTTCGGGTGGTCGGCCACGAGCGCGAGCAGTTCCTGCGCGCGCCCGGCGAACGAACCCTGGGACAACGTCTCGACGCGCGCGGCGAATTCGTACTCCCAGTCCCCGAGCCGTTTGGAGACGCCGAGCGGAAGCGGTGTGCTACTGCCCGGGATACAGGCGACGGTCTCGGAGCAGGTGCCGCGCTCCTCCTCCAGAATCACCTGGTGAGAGGCGCCGAGCAGTCTCAGCTGGAGCCCGGCGCCCGCGAGTTCGAGGTCGAGGACGGCCAGGGCGGGGACCGGCTCCCGGCCCAACGCCCAGGCCAGATCAGCGGCGCGGGTGTCGGTGTAGGCGGTATTGAGGGTGGTGAGCATGGGTCGGCTCCGCAAACACGCTTGACGGGTGAACCGGGGATGTCCCGGACGATGAGCGAGTGGCTTGTGGGGGGAGATCGCCTGCTCGGTTCCGTATCAGGCCCGAGGGCTGGAAGCTCTCAACAGCGAGGGAATCACGAAGTACGCGACGCTCACAGTGTTTTTACCCAACTTGAAGGGGTTTCCATCCCGTAGGGGGCCCAAGGGTTCAACTGTTCAATCAAAAACGGTCGGAGAAGGCCCGCGGGGCCGCCGTCCAAACGGTCGGTGCCACCAACACGAAGGTGCCCGGCGGGAGTTCGTTCCCACCGGGCACCATCGTGAGCGAGGATCAGCTGCCCCGTGTCAGCTGCCTCCTCCGCCGCAACCCCCGCCCCCGCCACCGCCGCACGACGAACCACCGCCGCACGAAGAACCGCCGCAGGACGAACCACCGCCGCCGCACGACGAATCACCGCCGCCGGCCCACCAACCGCCATCGGCACGGCGCCTGCCGCCCCTCTTCTTCAGCGACCGGCCCGACACCACCTTCGCCGCCTTCACACGCGGCTTCCTGCGCTTGTCCCTGCTGCTCACACTCGCCACGACCCCGACGAACGCGACCGCGATCAGTACGACCACCACGCCCATTGCCATCGTCCCCACCGTCCTTCTGTTCCCCCGTCGCGAAGCCCCGCGCCGTCGCGCGACCGGCTCCGCACTGACCGGCTTCCCGCCTGAACTTCCCGTCCGCACTTCCCGCGTGAACTTCTCGCGTGACGTGGGTGTCCCCCCGGCGCCCCGCGGCCAAAGCCGACTTGAGCAAGTCCAGAGGTTCGGCACAGGATGGCGGCCATGACCAAAGAATGGCTCGGCGGCACCACGATCTTCGCGGAGATGTCGGCGCTCGCGGTACGCACCGGCGCGATCAACCTCGGCCAGGGCTTCCCCGACACCGACGGCCCCGAGGAGGTCAGGGAAGCGGCGGTACGGGCGCTGCGCGAGGGCAAGGGCAACCAGTACCCGCCGGGCCCCGGCGTCCCGGAACTGCGCGCCGCCATCGCCGGACACCAGCTGGCACGCTACGGACTGGCCCACGACCCGGACACCGAGGTCCTGGTCACGGCGGGCGCCACCGAAGCGATCGCCGCCGCGCTGCTCGCCCTGGTCGAGCCCGGTGACGAGGTGATCGCGCTGGAGCCGTACTACGACTCGTACGCCGCCTGTATCGGCATGGCGGGCGGCACCCGCGTACCGGTCACCCTGCGCCCCCGGGACGGCGCGTACCACCTGGACCTGGACGAACTGCGGGACGCCGTCACCGACCGCACCCGCCTCATCCTCCTCAACACCCCGCACAACCCCACGGGCACCGTCCTCAGCCGCGAGGAACTGACCGCCGTCGCCGACCTCGCCGTCGCACGCGATCTGCTGGTCGTCACCGACGAGGTGTACGAGCACCTGGTCTTCGAGGGCGAGCACATCCCGCTCGCCTCGTTCCCCGGCATGCGCGAGCGGACCCTGACGATCAGCTCGGCGGGCAAGACCTTCTCGTTCACCGGCTGGAAGGTGGGGTGGGTGACGGGAACGCCGGAGCTGGTGAGGGCGGTGCGCTCGGCCAAGCAGTTCCTGACGTATGTGGCGTCGGGCCCGTTCCAGTACGCGATCGCCGAGGCCCTGCGGCTGCCGGAGAGCTACTTCGAGGGGCTGCGCGCCGATCTGCGCGCCAAGCGCGATCTGCTCTCCACGGGTCTGGCGGCGGCCGGTTTCGAGGTCTACCGCCCGGCCGGCACCTACTTCGTGACGACCGACATCCGGCCGCTCGGGGAGAGCGACGGCTTCGCCTTCTGCCGCGCCCTGCCGGAACGGTGCGGCGTGGTCGCCGTCCCCAACGCCGTCTTCTACGACCACCAGAAGCAGGGCGCCCCGTTCGTACGGTTCGCGTTCTGCAAGCGGACCGACGTTCTGGAGGAGGCCGTGTCACGGCTGCGCCGACTCTAGGCCGTGTCACGGCTGCGCCGACTGTAGGGCGTGTCACGACTGCGCCGGCTGTGGGGCGTGTCCGCGCGAAAGCCCGGCTCAGGGCCGCGATCACAGACGATCGCGGCGCCGGCCGGGCCTCGTGCCGCGCGGTCCGCGTGGCTCAGGCGTCCTCGGGCTTCTCGTCGCCCGGCTCCAGGCCCAGCTGCTCGATGAGCCACTTGTCGAACTCGATCGACGCGCGCACCCAGCTGACCGTGGACGACACGAAGTGCTCCAGGCTGACCCCCATGCCGATCAGCATCTGGGCCTCGCCGATGAGCCGGACGGTGGGGGGACCGTCACCCTCCTCGTGGATGTGGGTGTAGACCTTGGGCCACAGGGTGCGGCGGTTCCAGTCGTCGATCGCGTCGAGGACCTTCGCCTTGTCCGTGATCGGGTGCGGCCGGTCGTAGAACGTCCGCACCGAGAAGACCTGCTGGTCCTCCTCGCCGCGGAACATGAAGTACGTACGGAATTCCTCCCACGGCGCCGCGAGGTCACCCTCGTCGTCGACGACGTACTTCAGCTCCATCTGTTCGAGGAGCTGCTTGACCAGGTCCTGGTCGGGGACGACGGGGCCCGCCGGTCCTGCACCCTGCGGTTGGGGCTGGCCCCCGAAATTCGGAATCGAGGACGGGTCGATGCTCACCGTGAATTTCCCTTCGTACGGTTCCTGCCATCCTCCCCCATAGCGGGGAGGCCCTGGCAACCCCGGCCCGCCGATCCGGCGAACAAGGCACCCGAGGCACCCGGGGCGCGCGAAGGGGCCGGTGCGCGATCACGCGCGTACCGGCCCCGCGTACCGGGCGCTCACAGCGTCTTGCCGGACTCCGTCCCCGCCGCCGCGGTCGTCGCCGCGCCCACGATCAGGCCGTCCTCGAAGCGGTCCACCCGGACCGTGTCGCCGTCCGTGACCTCGCCCGCGAGGATCTCCTTGGCCAGCCGGTCGCCGATCGCGGTCTGCACCAGACGGCGCAGTGGCCGGGCCCCATAGGCCGGATCGTTGCCCTCGTCGGCCAGCCATTCCAGCGCCGCGGGGGTGACGTCCAGGGTGAGCCGGCGCTCCGCGAGACGGCGGGCCAGCCGGTCGATCTGGAGCTTGGCGATATGGGCCAGTTCATCCCGTGAGAGGGCGGAGAAGACCACCAGATCGTCGAGACGGTTCAGGAACTCCGGCTTGAAGGAGGTCCGTACCACCTCCAGGACCTGCTGTTTCTTGGTCTCCTCCGAGGTGGTCGGCTCGACGAGGTACTGGCTGCCCAGGTTCGACGTCAGGACCAGGATGGTGTTACGGAAGTCCACCGTCCGCCCCTGGCCGTCGGTGAGCCGGCCGTCGTCCAGGACCTGGAGCAGCACATCGAAGACCTCGGGGTGGGCCTTCTCCACCTCGTCCAGCAGGACCACGGAGTACGGGCGCCTGCGCACGGCCTCGGTGAGCTGGCCGCCTTCCTCGTAGCCGACATAGCCGGGAGGCGCGCCGACGAGCCGCGCCACGGAGTGCTTCTCGCCGTACTCACTCATGTCGATACGGACCATGGCCCGCTCGTCGTCGAAGAGGAAGTCGGCGAGCGCCTTGGCCAGCTCGGTCTTGCCGACACCGGTCGGGCCCAGGAAGAGGAAGGAGCCGGTGGGGCGGTCGGGGTCGGCGATCCCGGCGCGGGTACGGCGTACCGCGTCGGACACGGCCTGGACCGCCTCGCTCTGGCCGATCAGCCGCCTGCCCAGCTCCTGCTCCATCCGCAGCAGCTTCTGTGTCTCGCCCTCCAGCAGCCGGCCGGCCGGGATTCCGGTCCAGGAGCCGACCACATCGGCGATGTCGTCCGGGCCGACCTCCTCCTTGACCATGGTGTCCTTGGCCGCCACCTGCTCGGCCTCGGCGGCCTCCTCCAGCTCGCGCTCCAGGCCGGGGATCTCGCCGTACAGCAGCTTGGAGGCGGTGTCGAAGTCGCCGTCGCGCTGGGCGCGCTCGGCCTGGCCGCGCAGGTCGTCCAGGCGTTCCTTCAGCTCACCGACGCGGTTGAGGCCCTGCTTCTCCTTCTCCCAGCGGGCGTTGAGGCCGCGCAGCTCCTCCTCGCGGTCGGCGAGATCGCGGCGGAGCTTCTCCAGCCGCTGCTTGGAGGCGGGGTCGGACTCGTTCTTGAGCGCCAGCTCCTCCATACGGAGGCGGTCGACGGAGCGCTGGAGTTCATCGATCTCGACGGGCGAGGAGTCGATCTCCATCCGGAGCCGGGAGGCCGCCTCGTCCACGAGGTCGATGGCCTTGTCCGGCAGGAAGCGCGAGGTGATGTAACGGTCGGAGAGCGCCGCGGCGGCGACCAGCGCCGCGTCCGCGATCTGCACCTTGTGGTGGGCCTCGTAACGGCCCTTGAGCCCGCGCAGGATCGCGATGGTGTCCTCGACGGTCGGCTCGGCGACCAGTACCTGCTGGAAGCGCCGCTCCAGCGCCGCGTCCTTCTCGATCCGCTCGCGGTACTCGTCCAGTGTGGTCGCGCCGACCATCCGCAGCTCGCCGCGGGCCAGCATCGGCTTGAGCATGTTCCCGGCGTCCATGGCGGAGTCGCCGCCGGCGCCCGCGCCCACGACGGTGTGCAGCTCGTCGATGAAGGTGATGATCTGGCCGTCGCTCGACCTGATCTCGGAGAGGACGGTCTTGAGCCGCTCCTCGAACTCGCCGCGGTACTTCGCGCCCGCCACCATCGCACCGAGGTCCAGCGAAACCAGCCGCTTGTTCTTCAGTGACTCCGGCACGTCGCCCTTGACAATGCGCTGCGCGAGCCCCTCGACAACGGCGGTCTTGCCGACGCCGGGCTCGCCGATCAGCACCGGATTGTTCTTCGTACGGCGTGACAGCACCTGCACCACACGCCGGATCTCCTGGTCCCGGCCGATGACCGGGTCGAGCTTGCCCTCGCGGGCGGCGGCCGTGAAATCGGTACCGAACTTCTCCAGGGCCTTGTACTGGCCCTCCGGGTCGGGTGTGGTCACCCGGCGCCCTCCCCTTGCCTTCTCGAACGCGTCAAGCAGTCTCTTGGCGCCCGCCCCCTGCTGGTCGAGCACCTCCCCGGCCTGGCCCCCCTTGGCGGCGACGCCGATCAGCAGGTGCTCGGTGGAGAGGTAGTCGTCCCCCAGCTCCTTGGCCCGCTGAGCCGCGTCGTTGATGACGGCGAGCAGCTCGCGGTTGGGCTGCGGGGGCGCGACCGTCGAACCGGTCACACTGGGCTGCGCGGCCAGCAGCCGCTCCGCCCCTGACCGTACCGCGACCTGGTCCGCCTCGACGGCGGCCAGCAGGTCGGTGACGTTCTCGTTGTCCTGGCCTTCAAGCAGCGCGAGCAGCAGATGCGCGGGGGTCAGATCGGGATGCCCGGCCGCCACGGCGCGGTTGGTGGCGGCATTGATCGCATCCCGGCTCTTGTTGGTCAGCTCGGCGTCCACGTACGCCCTCTCCTCTCCTGCACAGACCTCGGGTCTCCGTCCGACCCTGACACTGAGAACGTGCGCAAAGTTGAGTCTATTCCACTCAAGCCTGAAACGGGGCCGCGATTCGGGGCTTTCCGTGCCCCTGTCCAACCCGGGGCGCCTCCGGACCTAGGCTTCCGGCATGGCCCATGACGTACGCGATCCCAGCCCCGATTTTCTCGCCTTCTGGAGCGAGCGCCACGTATGCACCCTGACCACCCTGCGCCCGGACGGCAGCCCGCATGTGGTGCCGGTGGGCGTGACGTATGACCCGGCGGCCGGACTCGCCCGTGTCATCACCAACAAGAACAGCACGAAGGTCGCCAACATCCTGGCGGCGGGACCGGGGGGCGCGCGGGTGGCCGTGTGTCAGGTCAAGAAGGGCCACTGGGCGACGCTGGAGGGCCGCGCGACGGTCCGTACGGAGCCTGAGGTGGTCGCGGACGCCGAGAGCCGTTACGAGGAGCGCTACGAGCGCGCGCCGCGCCCCAACCCGGACCGGGTGGTCATCGAGATCGCCCTGGAACGGGCGCTCGGCCGCGTCTGACCGCGAGGGCCCTGGCAGGTCTTCGAAACGGACACGTCCTCGAAACCGACAGGTCCCCGAAACTGACAGGTCTTCGAAACGGACGCGGACAGCACAACGGCGCCATCGTGTTTCAGGTCCACGATGGCGCCGCTGTGTGGGGGAAGCGCCTGAGCGATTTACAACGACGGGGGAATCGCTCAGGCACTGCGGGGGGTGGCGATGGTGGTATTCGACCCGACCAGCTGGTGGTCACGCTGATCGAGGTTCACAAAGATCATGTCGTATCGGATGGCACACCGGACCGGCTGCGGAGCCCCCCGCGGCCTCCGAAGGCAGCGGTAGGCGCGGACGTCCTCGTCCTCCTCGCGTACGACGACGATCGGCTCTCCGAAGAGGGTGACCATCAACGAGTCGCCACGGTGAGGAATTGCGGTGACGAGATCGATGAAGTGCCAGCCCGACCGGTAGGCCGTGGCCATCTCGCGCCGGAAGACCCGGTCGTCCGGCGGGACAGTCATGCGCTGGTGTCGGCCGACGTGACGATCCAGCCGATGTCCTTTGGAGTTGCCTGAGGGGTCACCCAGCCGATGTCACCGGACCCCGAACTCACGGCAGTAGTTCCCGTAGCCTTCACGTTCCAGCCGATGTCACCCGACTCCACGGATCCGGCAGACGTTGTGTTCCACCCGATGTCGCCGGACTTCCACCCGATGTCGCCCGACTCCACACCCTGGGCGGCAGATCCGGCAGGCGTTGTGTTCCAGCCAATGTCCGCCCCAACAGCCAGCGCACCATAGGCCAGAGCCGCAGAGAAAGCAGTGACAACCACCGCGCGAAGCATTCTCTTGTACATAGTCGGCTTCGTCCTCACTTGATGGATTCCTCTCCCCCGCCATCTAGACGATGTCTCACCCGGACACGTCAACACCACCGGGACGAGGCATCATGTTCCTGTATGTTCAGGACCCTGGGGGGTGGAGCTTTGCTAGTAAACAACACAAAACAGACACATCCCCACGCTGTGACTGAGCTGTGTGATGACGGCAGACGGATTTACGCCAGCGCGTTGCGCTCCGGACGGATCGCTCGCAGCGAGGCCGCGGCGGCTCCCTGCCTCATGGAATTCCCTCTTCTCCACCCCGATCCCGACGATGCCGACTGGCTACGCCCAGTTCCGCCCTCCGCGGCCCTTGCCCAGCGTCTCCACCCCATCGAGCGCGAGATCCAGGAACGCCGGCACTTCGCCGTCGAACTGACCGACTCTTTCGAGCCGTTCATGACCATCAGCGCCCAGGATCCGCCCACCACACACGCGATCACCGTCCTGGAGGGCGACAGCCGGATCAACGCCGCGCTCGACCTCTCCACCGCCGAATGCCGGACGGAAGTACTCACCGTGCAGCCCGGCGGCGGACGCAGCGCGCATGTGCTCGCCCAGGCCCTGGAGCGGGGCCGTTCCGTGGTGGACCGCGGTGTCAGCATCCGCACCCTGTACCAGCACACCGTCCGGCACAGCCAGGGCACACTCGCCTACGCGGAGCGGCTGGCCGAGGGCAAGGTGGAGATACGGACGCTGGAAGAACTCATCGAGCGGCTCATCGTCTTCGACCGCACCGTCGCGTACATTCCGGCCCGTTCCGACCGGCAGGTCGCGCTGGAACTGCGCCACCCCGGACTCGTCGACTATCTCGCCCAGGTCTTCGAGCAGTTGTGGCGCCGCGCCACCCCGCTCACCGAACAGGTCTCCTACGAGCCCACGCCCTTCGGCATCACCGGCGTCCAGCGGTCCATCGCCAAGCTGCTCATCGAGGGGTACGTGGACGAGGCCATCGCCCGCCGCCTCGGCATGAACGTACGCACCTGCCGCGCGCACATAGCCAAACTCGCCACCACCCTCGGCAGCGGCAGCCGCGCCCAACTCGGATATCTCATCGCGCAGTCGGGAATCCTGGACCAGGGCACCGAGTCGGAGTAACCCAGGAATTGCCATTCAGCCGCCCCCGGCGACCCCGGCGAAGGGGCGCCTCAATTCCGTCCGGGCGCGCGATGTCGCCTTTCGATATCTTCCGTCACTCTCTGTAGAATGCGGGGCCGGTCCGCGCGGATCAAGCGAAAGATGCCTGCACTGATGTGCACTGCGGAAGCTCGCAGGAGGGACATATGAAATCCGACATAGCGCTGCACAACGAAGCATCGCTCGACATATCAGAGGAAACACACGCCCTGCTGCGCCGGCTCATTCGGGGCGAACAGGTCACGGGGACAGAACCCGGGCTCGCGGAACTGGCCGCGCTGGGCCTGGCGGTGCACAACCCGCATGACGACCGCTGGAGTTCAGCGGACCTGTGGCACGCGGAGCAGACCGCTCTGGCCGCGGAGCGCGCCGGCATCGCCCATCATCTTCAGCGCATGCACCGGCTGTCCGAGCTGCACCGCGAGATGAGAAATATCGAGCCGCCGAGCGGAAATGGCATCGAATTCCTCGACCGAATCGAGCTCGTCAACGCCGCCATCGTTCAGGCGACGAATTCCGCGACTTCACGGATCTGTACGGCGCATCCGCAGGACAGAAAGCTGGATACGCTGCGCAAGGCGCTCGTGGCCGATGTGGCGGTCCTCCAGCGAGGTGTCGGCTACCGCACTCTCTATCCGGACACCGCCCGCACCAGGCCCGGCGAGAAAGAATGGGCCACCGCGGCGAGCGGACACGGCGCGGAGATACGCACCCTCGCCACCGACTTCGAGCGCATGATCCTGGTGGACAACAAAGTCGCCGTGATCGCCGATCACCGGGGCGAACCGAACAGGGACGTCGCCTTCAAGGTGACCCACCCCGGCATGCTCGCCTTCTTCCACCATGTGTACGAGCAGCAGTGGGAACGGGCCGAGCCCTGGATGGGCGGCCGCTTCCGGCGGCGGGAACAGACGACCCTGACCACCAGCCGGTCCCGCCGCATCCTCAACAAGCTGCGGGAGGGGCGCGCGCTCAAGCAGATCGCGAGCGAACTCGGGGTCAGCCTGCGCACCGTCAACACCGACCTCAACAAGCTCTATGAGGCCGTGGGGGTCGACACGCTGTTCGCCCTCGGTGTGTGGTGGGGCTCCGAGGCGGCCGCGAAGGAACGCAGGCTGGACTGACGCGAGCTCAGTCCGTCGGCCGCTTGGGCCGCCACACCACCAGCGCGCTCGCCTGCTGCACATCCTGATACGGCACCAGATCCCGGCGGTACGAGGCATGCACCTGCGCCTCGCGCTGCCGCATCGCCGTCGCCGCGCCGTCCACCGCCGCCGAAAGCTCGGCGACCCGCGCCTGGAGCGCGGCGACCTGATTCTCCAGCTCGATGATCCGCTTGATACCGGCCAGATTGATGCCCTCGTCCTGCGACAACTGCTGCACCTGGCGCAGCAGCTCGATGTCACGGGCCGAGTAGCGGCGTCCCCTGCCCGCCGTGCGGTCCGGGGAGACCAGACCGAGGCGGTCGTACTGCCTGAGCGTCTGCGGGTGCAGCCCGGAGAGCTGTGCCGCCACCGAGATGACGTACACCGGCGTTTCCTCGGTCAGCTGATACGCCCGGGTGAACGATGAAGACTGCCGCCGCCCGTCCATGAGGTCATGCTCCCTTCGCCGCCTGGAACAGCTCCGCCCGCGGGTCCTCGGCCGCGGTCGCCTTCCGGTAGGCCTCCAGCGCGTCCCGCGCGGGCGCGTCGAGGTCCTTGGGGACGACGACCTCGACGGTGACCAGCAGGTCGCCACGGGTGCCGTCCTTGCGTACCGCGCCCTTGCCGCGGGCGCGCATCGTACGGCCGTTGGGTGTCCCCGCCGGAAGCTTGAGCGTGACCGCGGGACCGCCCAGGGTCGGCACCTTCACCTCGCCGCCGAGCGCCGCCTCCGTGAACGTGACGGGCACGGTGACCGTGAGGTTGTCGCCCTTGCGGCCGAAGACCGGATGGGCGTCGACATGCACGACGACATACAGGTCGCCGCCGGGGCCGCCGCGCTCGCCGGGAGCGCCCTTGCCGCGCAGCCTGATCCGCTGCCCGTCGCTGACGCCCGCCGGGATACGGACCTGCATGGTCCGGGAGGACCTGGCACGCCCACTGCCCTTGCAGACCTCGCACGGGTCCTGGGCGATCAGCCCGCGGCCCTTGCAGTCCACACAGGGGTCGGTCAGCGAGAAGCCGCCGCCGCTGCCGCGCGAGACCTGTCCCGTGCCCACACAGGTCGGACAGACCCGTGGGGTGCCGTTCTTGTCGCCGGTGCCCGAACACGCCTTGCAGGGCGCCTGGCTGGACATCCGCAGCGGGACCGTGGCCCCGTCGACCGCCTCGGTGAAGCTGAGCGTCACCTCGGACTCGATGTCCTGGCCGCGGCGCGGCTGCGTACGGGTCCCGGTGCCGCCCCGGTTGAAGAGCCCGCCGAAGACGTCCCCGAGCCCGCCGCCGAAGCCGCCGGCGCCGGGTCCGCCCTGGCTGCCCCCGGGGCCGCCGCCGAAGAGGTCCCCCAGGTCGAAGTTGAACGAGCCGTTGCCCCCGGCGCCGGGACCGGGCCGGAACCCGCCGTTGCCGAAGAGGGCGCGCGCCTCGTCGTACTCCTTGCGCCGCTTGGGATCCCCGAGGACGTCATTCGCCTCGGAGATCTCCTTGAAGCGCTCCTCGGCCTTGAGGTCGCCCTTGTTGGCGTCCGGGTGGAACTCGCGCGCGAGCTTTCGGTACGCCTTCTTGATCTCGGCCTCGGTGGCGTCCTTGGGGACGCCGAGAACCTTGTAGTAGTCCTTCTCCACGAAGTCCTTCGTGCTCATTCCCGACGTCCCTCCTCTCCGCCTGCTACCCCACTGCCCGCCGCGTCAGCCCTCGTCCGGGCCACCGCTCTCCTTGTCGTTGGCGGAATCCGCGCCCTCGTCCGCGGCCTTGGGCTGGGCCCCCGGCTGGGGCTCGGCCACCGCGACGCGGGCGGGTCTGATGGTCCGCTCGCCGAACCGGTACCCAGGCTGGAGGATCGCGACGCACGTCGTTTCCGTGACATCCGGCGCGTACGAGTGCATCAGGGCCTCATGAATCGTCGGATCGAAGGGCTCGCCCTCCGTACCGAACTGCTGGAGGCCCAGCTTCACCGTGACCGCTTCCAGCGACTCGGCCACCGACTTGAACCCACCGACCAGTTCCTCGTGGTCGCGCGCCCGGCCGATGTCGTCCAGGACCGGCAGCAGTTCGGTCAGCAGACTCGCGACAGCGATCTCCTTGACCGTGACCCGGTCCCGCTCCACCCGGCGCCGGTAGTTCTGGTACTCGGCCTGGAGCCGCTGGAGGTCAGCCGTGCGTTCGTTGAGTGCCGTACGGACCTGGTCCAGCTGCGCCGTCAAAGCGACTTCCTGTACGTCCCCGCCCGGGGCCGCCGGGCCCGACTCCGCTACGGAGTCGGACTCGGCGCCCTTCGACGCGGCATCTTCGGGGGTCGCGCCGGAGGGAACGTCGGGCTTCTCCTCAAAGCCCGGGGTCTCCTCCGTCACACCGCACCGTCCTTCTTGGGCTTCTCGTCGTCCACGATCTCGGCGTCGACGACATCGTCATCGGCCTTGGCCTGTCCGGCACCCGCACCGGCCTCGGCACCACCGGCGGCCGCACCGGACGCCTGGGCGTCGGCGTACATCGCCTGGCCGAGCTTCTGGGAGACGGCCGCGACCTTCTCCGTGGCGGTACGGATCTCGGCGGTGTCCTCGCCCTTGAGCTTCTCCTTCAGCTCGGCGATCGACGTCTCGACCTCGGCCTTGATGTCGCCGGGAACCTTGTCCTCGTTGTCCTTGAGGAACTTCTCCGTCTGGTAGACGAGCTGTTCGGCCTGGTTGCGGGTCTCCGCGGCCTCGCGGCGGCGGTGGTCCTCGTCCGCGTACTGCTCGGCCTCTTCACGCATCCGGTTGACCTCGTCCTTCGGCAGCGAGGAGCCGCCGGTGACGGTCATCTTCTGCTCCTTGCCGGTGCCGAGGTCCTTCGCGGCCACATGCATGATGCCGTTGGCGTCGATGTCGAAGGCGACCTCGATCTGCGGCACACCGCGCGGCGCGGGCGGCAGACCGGTCAGCTCGAACATCCCGAGCTTCTTGTTGTACGCCGCGATCTCGCGCTCGCCCTGGTAGACCTGGATCTGCACGGACGGCTGGTTGTCCTCGGCCGTCGTGAAGATCTCCGAACGCTTCGTCGGGATCGTCGTGTTGCGCTCGATCAGCTTGGTCATGATGCCGCCCTTGGTCTCGATACCGAGGGACAGCGGGGTGACGTCGAGGAGCAGGACGTCCTTGACCTCACCCTTCAGGACACCGGCCTGGAGCACGGCGCCGATGGCGACGACCTCGTCGGGGTTGACACCCTTGTTGGCCTCGCGGCCACCGGTCAGCTCCTTGACGAGCTCCGCGACGGCGGGCATACGCGTCGAACCGCCCACGAGCACCACGTGGTCGATCTCGGACAGCTGGATGCCGGCGTCCTTGATGACGTTGTGGAACGGGGTCTTGCAGCGGTCGAGCAGATCCGCGGTCAGCTGCTGGAACTGCGAGCGCGTGATCTTCTCGTCGAGGTGCAGCGGGCCCTCGGCGGACGCCGTGATGTACGGCAGGTTGATCGTGGTCTCGGACGAGGACGACAGCTCGATCTTCGCCTTCTCCGCGGCCTCGCGGAGACGCTGGAGAGCCATCTTGTCCTTGGAGAGGTCCACGCCGTGGCCGTTGGCGAACTGCTTCACCAGGAAGTCGACGAGACGCTGGTCCCAGTCGTCACCACCGAGGTGGTTGTCACCGTTGGTGGCCTTCACCTCGACGACGCCGTCACCGATCTCCAGCAGCGAGACGTCGAAGGTGCCGCCACCGAGGTCGAAGACCAGGATCGTCTGGTCGTCCTTGTCGAGCCCGTAGGCCAGCGCCGCCGCCGTCGGCTCGTTGACGATACGCAGCACATTGAGGCCCGCGATCTCGCCGGCCTCCTTGGTGGCCTGACGCTCGGAGTCGTTGAAGTACGCGGGGACGGTGATCACCGCGTCGGTGACCTTCTCGCCGAGGTACGACTCCGCGTCCCGCTTCAGCTTCTGCAGCACGAAGGCCGACATCTGCTGCGGGTTGAAGTCCTTGCCGTCGAGATTGATCTTCCAGTCGGTGCCCATGTGGCGCTTGACCGACCGGATGGTCCTGTCGACGTTCGTGACTGCCTGGCGCTTGGCGACCTCGCCGACGAGCACCTCGCCGTTCTTGGCGAAGGCGACGACGGACGGCGTGGTCCTGGCGCCTTCGGCGTTGGTGATGACGGTGGGCTCGCCGCCTTCGAGAACGCTGACGACGGAGTTAGTCGTGCCCAGGTCGATGCCGACCGCACGTGCCATTTCGATTCCTCCAGCTGACTTGAGTGGAACTGACTCAAGGATGCATGACAGATCCCTGGGAGTCAAAGGACCTGAGTCGATGGGACTCAACTATCGTGCGCCGCCCCCATCGCCGGGCGCCGCCGGACGCGCCTGAGGGGCCCGCCTGCCCGACCCCGGCACCCACACCATGCGATCGTTCCGTGGCAAAAGCATCAAAACAAACGAAACTGACGAAACTCGCGAAGCAATCGAAACTACCGCTGAACACAGCTGAATGTAATAGAGCACTTATAGCGAACAGAACGGTCAGGTGTGACCTTGAAGCGACGCCCCACGGCATGGCGCCCGCCCCACCTCCCGGAGCCCAAGCGCCTACTCGATCTGACCCTCGGCTCGGCCCTCCTGGTGCTGACCGCGCCCCTGCTCGGGTCGGCAGCCCTCGCCCTCGCGCTGTCCCGGCCGGCCGGGGGCGTTTTCGTACGCGACTACCGCACAGGACTCAACGGCCACCCCTTCCTGCTGAGTTCCCTGCGCACCCGCCTGTTCCGGCTCGACCTGCTCTCCCGGCTGCCCCACGTCGTACGCGGCGAGCTGTCCCTGGTGGGTCCCGCACCCCTGAAGACCGGCTGCCCCGCGGGGTCGGCGCCCTGGCGTCAGCGCGTACGGCCCGGCCTGACCGGCCTCGCGCAGGTACGGCGCCACTCGGGGCTGCCGTGGGACGAGACACCGTTGCTCGACCAGCACTACGTGGAACACCACTGGATCGGCCTGGACCTCGCGATCCTCGCCCGCACGCCCGGACGCGCGCTGCGGGCGGCCAGGTTTCCCTGAGGGTCGCCTGAGCGACGCAGATCACCGGCTCCGCCGCTACATTGCGGCTGGAGAAGTGGGTAACCTCAGCACGAAACGATTAAGTTACCGCTTAGTAAGCACCAGTGAGCAGCAACAGTCGACCGCACCAGTGGCTGGTGAGCAGCAGCGAGCCAGTCGCCCGCCCCCGTAACGCAGAAGCCCGTGGAAGAGTGGGCCGATCTCCCACCCTCGCAGGCCCGAGGAGCCCCCAATGCAACTCGCCGCGATCATCGTGTCGCTGGTACTCGCCGTCGTCGGTGTGGCGCTGTTCGGCCGAGCCATCGCGCAGATCTACCGCTTCGTACGGCTCGGCCAGCCCGTCCCCGCGGGCACCCGGACCGATGAGCCCGCCCAGCGCACCCTGACCGTGGCCAAGGAGTTCCTCGGCCACACCCGGATGAACCGCTGGGGCGTGGTCGGCGTCGCGCACTGGTTCGTCGCCATCGGCTTCTTCTCGCTCGTACTGACCCTGGTGAACGCCTTCGGGCAGCTCTTCAAGGCCGACTGGCTGCTGCCGGTCATCGGGAACTGGACGCCGTACGAGGTCTTCGTCGAGCTCATCGGCCTGCTCACGACGCTCGGCATCCTGACCCTGATCGTCATCCGGCAGCTCTCGCTTCCCAGCCGCGCCGGCCGCAAGTCCCGCTTCACGGGCTCCAACTTCGGCCAGGCGTACTTCGTCGAGGCCGTCATCCTCGTCATCGGCCTGGCGATCCTGGTCCTGCGCGGGCTGGAGGGCGCGCTGCACCACGTCGACTCGTACCAGGCGGCGTATCTGGTCTCGTACCCGCTGGTCGCGGCGTTCGACGGGCTCAGCCTCGGCACCCTCCAGAACCTGGTCTACCTGGTCGCGCTGATCAAGATCGCGACATCCTTCATCTGGATGATCACGGTCGCGCTCAAGACCGACATGGGCGTCGCCTGGCACCGTTTCCTCGCCTTCCCCAACATCTGGTTCAAGCGCGAGGCGGACGGCGGGACGGCCCTCGGCGCCCTTCAGCCGATGACGAGCGCGGGCAAGGAGATCGACTTCGAGGACCCGGGCGAGGACGATGTCTTCGGTGTCTCCCAGATCGAGCACTTCTCCTGGAAGGGCATCCTCGACTTCTCCACCTGTACGGAGTGCGGCCGCTGCCAGTCGCAGTGCCCGGCCTGGAACACGGGCAAGCCGCTCTCCCCGAAGCTCCTGATCATGTCGCTGCGCGACCACGCCCACGCCAAGGCGCCGTATCTGCTGGCCGGCGGCGGCAAGACGATGGAGGGCGAGGAGAAGGCCACCGAGGAGCAGCTGGCCGGAGTCCCCGCCGCGGCCCTCGCGGAGGCCGAACGCCCGCTGATCGGGACGCTGGAGCCCGGGTCCGACAGCGGCTTCGCCACCAGCGGCGTCATCGACCCGGACGTGCTGTGGTCCTGCACCACCTGCGGCGCGTGTGTGGAGCAGTGCCCGGTGGACATCGAGCATGTCGACCACATCGTCGACATGCGCCGCTACCAGGTGATGATCGAGAGCGCCTTCCCGAGCGAGGCCGGGACGATGCTCAAGAACCTGGAGAAGAAGGGCAATCCCTGGGGTCTGGCGAAGAAGCAGCGCCTGGAGTGGACCAAGGAGCTCGCGGCGGACACGGGCTTCGAGGTACCGGTCGTCGGCAAGGACGTCGAGGACCTGACCGAGGTCGACTACCTGTACTGGGTCGGCTGCGCGGGCGCGCTGGAGGACCGGGCCAAGAAGACCACCAAGGCCTTCGCGGAGCTGCTGCACATCGCGGGCGTCACGTTCGCGATCATGGGCGGCGACGAGAAGTGCACGGGTGACTCGGCCCGCCGCCTGGGCAACGAGCCGCTGTTCCAGCAGCTCGGCCAGGAGAACGTCGCGATGCTGAACATGGCGTACGGGGAGGACGATGACGACGCCTCGACGAAGAAGCCGAAGTCGTCGAAGAAGATCGTCGCGACCTGCCCGCACTGCTTCAACACGATCGCGAACGAGTACCCGCAGCTCGGCGGCGAGTACGAGGTCATCCACCACACGCAGTTGCTCCAGCACCTCGTGGACGAGGGCAAGCTGGTCCCGGTCACACCGGTCGAGGGTCTGATCACGTACCACGACCCCTGCTACCTGGGCCGGCACAACAAGATCTACACGCCGCCGCGCGAGATCATCGCGAAGGTGCCCGGTCTGCGGAACGAGGAGATGCACCGCCACAAGGAGCGCGGCTTCTGCTGTGGCGCGGGGGGCGCGCGGATGTGGATGGAGGAGCGGATCGGCAAGCGCGTCAACGACGAGCGGGTCGACGAGGCCCTTTCGCTGAACCCGGACATCGTGTCGACGGCCTGCCCGTTCTGTCTGGTGATGCTCACCGACTCGGTCAACGGCAAGAAGGCGTCCAACGGCGGCTCCGCCGAGGGCTCCGCCGGTGGCTCCGGGCGGGCGAAGGAGTCCCTCCAGGTCGTGGACGTGGCGCAGTTGCTGCTCGACTCGGTGCGGACGCCGGCGGGACCGGAGGGCTCGGAGGAGCGGGAGAGCGCTCCGGATCCGGACCCGGAGCCTCAGCCGGTGAAGTAGAGGAACGAGTAAGCACAAGCAGGAGTGCACGAGCAGGAGTGCACGAGTAGGAGTGGAGGAGCGGCCGGATCTGCCTCGGGGCGGGTCCGGCCGCTCGGTGTGTGGTGCGTGGTCCTGGACCGTGGGGATTCGGCTCCGATTCGGGCCGCTGAACGGGCGGGGACTGGGGCACCATGTGACGACTGAGGCCGGCGAGAGGGACCGGGCAGGCGGAGGACGGCGGGTGCATGGGCGATGGGTGGACGGGTCGACGGGTCGACGGGTCGACGGGTGAGCGGGACATGCGCATACGCGTGACAGCGAAGGCGGCTCCCGGGGCCGCGGTGAGGCGCGGACGCGAACGCGGGCGTGGAGGCGGGCGCGAACGCGGGCATGGACGCAGGCGCGGGCGTGGGTTCCGTACGGCCGCGTGCGCGGCGGTGTGCGCGGCCGTCTGTACGGCGCTGCTGCTGACGGGTTGCACCGCCTTCTCGGGCCCGGACGGAGGCGGCGGCCAGGACGGGAGCAAGGGCACGACGGCCGACAAGAACGGCGACACCGAGCCCCTCTCCGGCCGCTCCGGCGCCCCTCGTCGTCCCGTACCGCGCGGCAAGGGCAGCCGTGTCCCCGACGACTTCAACGGTGACGGCCACCCTGACCTCGTACTGAACGACCTGGTCAAGGCCCCGGGCGACACCTACGGCGATGATGCGGGCATCGGGATCGTGTACGGCACCGGCACGGCCCGCGGTGTTGATCCGGCCGTGCGCCAGCTCCTCAGCCCCCGGGAACACGGCGCCCGTGTCGACGGCGTGCTGCCCTCGGCGTTCGACGCCGAGGCCGCGTGCGATCTGGACGGCGACGGGTTCGGGGACCTGATCGTCACCACGGACCCGCCGTACGACGGGATCGGAGCCCCGCCCGTGCCGCTCCAGATCCTCTTCGGCGGTCCCGATGGCCTCGGGGCGGGCGGTGGCGGTGATGACGGCAGGGGCGGTGACGGTGATGGCGGCGCGGGCGGTGATCGTGGCAGGGCGGTTGTCCTCCGGATCCCCGCCAAGGCCCGCGCCGGAGACGAGTGGCCCGACCACCCCGTCTGCGGCGACTTCGACGGCGACGGCGAGATGGACCTCGCGGTGACCGCGAGCGCGGGCCAGGTGAGCTATCTCCGGGGCCCCTTCAGCCGCACCGGCGCCCCACGCGCCGCCTCCGCGCCGATCCCGGGCGGCGGCCCGGTCCTCGAAGCGCCCACGCCCAAGGCCGATGTCAACGGTGACGGCTACGACGACCTCGTCCACCTGGCCCGGGCCCGCGCCCCGGGCCGCGCCGCGACGGGCGAGCTGCTGCTCGGCGGCCCGGAGGGGCCGGGGCGCGCGGGAGGCGCGTACCGCTTCAAGGCCGTACGGTTCCCGACCGCGCCCCGGCTCCCGTCGGGGTCCGGCCGGGCCGTGACGGAACTCCTCGCCTCGGCCGACTTCACCGGGGACGGGCGCGGGGACGGGCGCCAGGATCTGGTGACCCGCACCCACCGGGGCGAGCGTACGGATCTGATCGCGCTGTACGCGTCGGGAGCCGACCGGCCCGTGATCACGTTCAGTACATCGATCTTCCTCGGATAGGGCCGGGGGGTGGCGAGAGGTCCCCGGCGGCCAAGGGGGGCTGTCCCCACGGGGTTCCCTTAGGGGATGTCACAGCTCGGCCGCAAAGGACCCCCCGTTACGCCACCTCAGCTACCCGACCCGCCCGGACCGGGTACGTTCGATCGCGTGGCTGGATTCAGGATCGGACGCGGCCGGGACAACCGCACCCCGCAACAACAACCGCAGCGGCAGCAGCAACAGCCGTACGGACGGCAGGCGCCGCCCCCGGGTTACGGAGGCGGGCACCAGGCCGCGCCCCCGTACGGCAGACAGCAGTGGCCTCCCGCCAGCGGCGGCGCACCGAACGGATACGGCGGTGGCGGGCATGGCGGTGGCGGGCACGGCGGTGGCGGGCACGGCGGTGGCGGGCACGGCGGTGGCGGGCACGGCGGTGGTCATGGCGAACCGGAGTACTTCGGCGACGCGTACGGCCAGCAGGGACAGCCGGGCCCGTACGACCCGCACGGTCCGCACGGTTCGCAGGGCGCACGCGGGCAGCACGGGCCGTATGGCCACCCCCCGCAGGGCGGACACGGCGGCCGGCCCGGCGACCCGTACGCCAACGACCCCGGTCACACCCAGGCTTTCAGCGTCAACGACGACCCCTACGGCCACGGGACCCCGTACCGCGCCGGCGCGGCCGCGGCCCCCGCGGGCCCCCGGCTGCACTGGAAGGAACTGCTGAGCGGCGTCGTACTGCGCCCCTCCGAGACGTTCCTGCGGATGCGCGACTACCCGGTCTGGGGCCCTGCCCTGATCGTGACGTTCGTCTACGGCCTGCTGGCGATCTTCGGCTTCGACACGGCCCGCGAGGACGCGATCAACGCGACCCTCTCCACGGCCATTCCGTACGTACTGACCACCGGCATCGCCTTCGTCTTCGGTGGCCTGATCCTCGGCGCGGTGACCCACACGCTCGCGCGCCAGCTCGGCGGCGACGGCGCCTGGCAGCCGACCGTGGGCCTGTCCATGCTGATCATGTCGATCACGGACGCCCCGCGCCTGGTCTTCGCGCTCTTCCTCGGCGGGGAGAACTCGCTGGTGCAGGTGCTCGGCTGGCTCACCTGGATCGGGGCGGGCGCGCTGTTCACGGTCATGGTCAGCAAGTCGCACGACCTGCCCTGGCCGAAGGCGCTGGGCGCGTCGGCGATCCAGCTGATCGCGCTGCTGTCACTGCTGAAACTGGGCACGCTGTAGCGGACCCCGGCCACCACGGCCACCACGCACCCGGAAGGGGCCCGGATCTCCTGCCAGGAGAATCACCGGGCCCCTTCGGCGTACTACGGGTACGCGCCGTGTCAGCGCGTCAGGCGTCCAGAACCTGCCCGCCGCGGCGGACGACGGGCTGCTCGACGCTCCAGGGAAAGTTGATCCAGTCGTCGGTGCGCTTCCACACGTACTCGCACTTCACCAGGGACTGGGTCTTCTCGTAGATGACGGCGCTGCGCACCTCGGCGACATGGTCTATGCAGAAGTCGTGCACCAGCTTCAGCGTCTTGCCGGTGTCGGCGACATCGTCCGCGATGAGGACCTTCTTGTTGGAGAAGTCGATCACGTTGGGAACGGGCGCGAGCATGACGGGCATCGCGAGGGTGGTCCCGACCCCGGTATAGAACTCGACATTGACCAGATGGATGTTCTTGCAGTCCAGGGCATACGCGAGCCCACCGGCGACGAACACACCACCGCGCGCGATGCTCAGCACGACATCGGGCTCGTACCCGTCGTCGGCGATCGTCTGCGCCAGCTCGCGGACGGCGCGGCCGAACTTCTCGTACGTGAGGTTCTCTCGGGTCTCGGTCATTCCCGTATCACACCTGTGTCCGATGGAAATTGAGATACGAGCGGGAGGCGGTCGGCCCCCGCTGTCCCTGGTAACGCGAGCCGTACCTCTCCGAGCCGTACGGGAACTCCGCCGGCGAACTGAGCCGGAAAAGACACAGCTGCCCGATCTTCATGCCGGGCCAGAGCTTGATCGGGAGGGTCGCCATATTCGAGAGTTCGAGCGTGACATGCCCGGAGAAACCGGGATCGATAAAGCCCGCGGTCGAATGCGTCACCAGCCCGAGGCGGCCGAGGCTGGACTTCCCCTCCAGCCGGGAGGCGATGTCGTCGGGAAGCGAGATGACCTCGTACGTCGACGCGAGCACGAACTCCCCGGGGTGCAGAATGAACGGCTCGTCCCCGTCCGGCTCGACGGTGCGCGTCAGATCGACCTGCTCGACGGCGGGATCGATATGCGGATAGCGGTGATTCTCGAACACCCGGAAGAACCGGTCGAGCCGCACATCGATGCTGGAGGGCTGCACCATCGACACGTCATACGGTTCGAGGCGCACACGTCCGGATTCGAGCTCGGCCCGGATGTCCTTGTCTGAGAGAAGCACGCCCCGAGGATACGCAGAGCGCGCGAGCCCGCCCCAATCGGGCAGCCCCGCGCGCCTGAGCCACTACGGTCAGTGCCGCTCCACCACCGCGGCCTCCACGGGCACGGCATGCCGCAACCGCGCACACCGCGGACACCGGATGAGCCGCCCGGGACCGATCCGTCCGGAATCGAGCTGCTGCATCGGAAACGTGGCGGTACTGAACACATGCCCTTCGGCACAGCGGACGACGGTGCGCTCCATCAAGTCCATCAGGTCCCTTCCCCAACAAACGCGGACGAAAGCCCACACTAGGGGATGAACGAAACCCACCCGCCAACGGCACTCCGCCCCGACCCTACGCCCCAACTCCCGCCCGCCACCCCCACATCCACCCCACAACCGCGCCCGCTCCCTGCCACCCGGAACGCGAGGGGCCCCACGACGCAATACGCCCGGGGCCCGCGATGAGGTAGAGTGTCCGACGATGCGCAGCCGATCACCGGCTCGCCTCGCGGGTGTAGTTTAATGGTAGAACATGAGCTTCCCAAGCTCAGAGCGCGAGTTCGATTCTCGTCACCCGCTCCACGACGAAGGCCCAAGTCATCGACTTGGGCCTCCTTTGTTGTCTCCTGCCTAGGCGTCTCGTCCCCGTTCCGTGCCCGGTGCCCGGTGCCCGGTGCCCGGTGCCCGGTGCCCGATCGTCCGAGCTGGCCTCAACCTGCTTGGACTTCTCGCGCTCCGAACGTACGCGAGCGTCGATCGCCTCGGCGACCTCTGTCTCGGGGTGCGCGGTCAGCCCCTCCCTGGTCCGAGCCGGAAGCACTGACTGCCTGTGCTTGTACAGGGCCGGATCAGCCCCCCGTGCAAGCGGTTCAAGATCGGCTCAGCAGGTTCAGCGTGTTGGTTGCGTCGTCGACAAAGTAGACCCGGTCGGGGTTTTCCGCGATCGCGAGCCCGAACAGCGCGCCCGCTCCCGGCGGCGTACCGCTGCTGTCGAGCCTGCGCACCGCCACCTGGGCGCCGTCCGGGGTGGTCTCGACGATTTTGCCGTCACCGGCGTTGACGGTGAGGATGTGGCCGTTCGGAGCGATTGCCAACCCGAGCGGGCCGTTGAGGTGCTGGTTGGTGGTGACCACTCGGCCGGGGCCGTCGCTGGTGTCCCGCTTCAGCGCGTCCGGGATCGCGGTGATGCGGTTGTTCTCGGTGTCCGCCACGTAGAGCGTCCCGTCCCGCAGGCCGACACCCGTCGGCCCGATCACGAGGGCCGCCGGGTCGGTCTTCTGGGCGAAACCCGAGCCGATCACGGTCGTGGCCACACGGGTCGGCGGCCGGTCGTCGTGGCGGTGCAGGGTGATCCGCAGCACGGTGCCCCGCCGCACGACGTCGCCGCCGGCGGCGACCGTACCGTTGAGCACGTTGGTGACGAACAGATCAGTCTTGTCGCCGTGGCTTGTCGCGGTCATGTCCCAGGGACCGTTGATCCCCTTGCCGCTGAGGGTCTCGCGGACCTTGCCATGCTTGTCCAGCACGATCAGGCACCCGGCCTTCGCCGTGGCGGACGTGCCGTCGGCCGTGGGCAGGCTCCCCACCACCACCCAGCCGCCCGGCAGGATGGACAGTGCGGTCGTCAGCCCCACGCCCCCCGGGCACGGTCCTGGCAGCTTGCTCGGGTTGATCTGAGCGAACAGTCTGGTCTCGCCCTCGGGACTGATCTGCACGAGCGTGGTCCCCGTGCCCTGCTGGTTCGCGGCGTTGTTGAAATTGCTGACCAGCACGTCGCCGCGCCGCAGGTCACCAGTGCTCTTCTTGACCAGGGCGGTGCCGTACGGGTTCAGGTCACCGTTGGCCGGAACCGTCGACGCGACGGTGGAGACGGTGTGCAGCGGCCCGAGGAACGGCTTCCCGTCCCCGCCCACCGGCGCGGCGGATGCCGTCTGGCCCACCGTCACGATCACTGTCGCTGCGGTGATGGCCACCGCTGCGAGACGCGAACCGAAATCAAGCCTCATCAGAGTCCTACCTCCTCAGCGTCGTGGGGCCGTCCTGCGGCCTCATCGACGGTCACAGAGAGTTGCCGGTCATCACATAAACGAACCCCGTGGCGCAGTGCACGTCAAAGAGAGCCGGATGTGTGCCCCGGGCCGCCGATCGAGGCAGGCCGCCGGTGCGCCGGAGTGATGGCCGAATGTCCGTGACGAGACTGTCTGCGGGGTAGAGGGGCGTGAGGTCGGATCACTACGCATG
The DNA here is from genome assembly GCF_040303865.1 of Streptomyces sp. NPDC094034. Classification (NCBI taxonomy): domain Bacteria; kingdom Bacillati; phylum Actinomycetota; class Actinomycetes; order Kitasatosporales; family Streptomycetaceae; genus Streptomyces; species Streptomyces sp. NPDC094034. The sequence goes on from NZ_JBEOUD010000009.1 coordinate 46,747, forward strand.
TCGGCCGGCTCCCACAGACAGTGGAAACCAGGGCCCACCGGCCGCCGGGGGCTCAGAGCCCTTGACGCTGTCTTTTTCGGGGGCGGGCTTTCTCGTTGCGCTCGGAGTTGACCGCAACCCTGACGGCAACTGCGGCACACAAACGCCCATGCGTGCCAACCTCGGCAGCCGGAACGGGAGGGTCATCGGCCCCTGTCGCAGCGCGCCACCCGATCTCACGGATCAGAAGGCCCTGTCATCCCCGTGCCACATCCGTGCCCGACGGGGCGGTAATCCGCATCAACAGCGGGCGCCAGACCGAGCCCAAGGGTTTGCGCGAACGCCCTTTACCGCAGCTCAGAGGGCTGCCGATGTAACAAGGAGCGGTGATTCCCAAGCTCAGAGCGCGAGTTCGATTCTCGTCACCCGTTCCAAAGAAAAGCCCCAGGCCAGCGGCCCGGGGGTTGTTTATCGTCTAGTCCAATTCGAAGACCACGCACCACTTGTGCACAACATCTGGCGGTCAATCGGTGCAGCGACACGAGTCTCGGCGACCTGCCGAGTATCGTCGTCTGAAATCGCCGTTCTCCTGCGGGTACAGATAGGGATGCTCCCCCGCACCAAGTACCGGCGCCGACAATCAGCAACCGGAAGTTGGGGTCACTCAGGCCCGTCCGCTACCGAACTTGAACTCTTGATGTCGGTTGAATCGTGGTGAGGTCCTGATTCGAGAGAGCTGGACGCCGGCGTTCCGTGATCACGGGGGTGGCTCATCCACCGACGCGCGGCGCCCAGGTTCACTTCGATCTCGTCGTTCGATGAGCAGACTTCCAGCCATGACGGGTAGCCGCCTTGCGCGAGCACCAGGACCTCACCGGGGCACTCGCCGGTTTCGGTGAAGAGTCGTACATCTGCGGCCACGATGGTGCCCGGGCCGGTCGCTGCGGGCGCAGCCTCGCCGGCCGGTATGCGGCCTGCTCACAGGTGGGCGTCCAGGAACTCCCCGAGCGCTGTCCTGGACATCGGACCGCTCCCGGCCCCGATCGCCTCGCCCCGATCGATCAGCACGAAAGAGGGCGCGCCGGTGACGCCGTACCGTCGTACGGGGCCGGGGCACCTTGCGATGTCGGCCCGCATGACGATCAGTCGGCCCTCGTAGGCGTCGGCCACCTCCCGCACCAGGGGATCCATTTCCTTGCATGCTGCCGCGGCCTTGGGCCACACCCCGTGGAAGTACGCGAGCACCAGCACGTCCGCCCTCGTCAGGATGAACTCGAACTCGGCTTCCTCGTGGGGTCGTTGGACCCTGTTCGCCATCGTCACTCCTTGACGCTCCACTCGATGCGAGGCAGTGGGTGCCTCCTTGTGTCTCCCGACCGCGACGGCCGTACCGCCCGTCAGTGGGCCCTGCGCGCTCGGGCGGCCTTGCGGGCCTCCGCCATCGTGCGCGCCTCCGCGGCCTTGCGGGATTCCTTCGGCGGGCGGCCCGCGCGGGTACCCAGACCCCGGAACGCCGCGTTGCCGGTCTTCGCCCCGTCCTGCACCGGCGGGCGCTTCGCGCCTGTGATGCTGGTCAGCCTCTCCTCGCCGGAGCGAACCTGAGCGACCGTGGGCCGGATCCCGGCATCCGACATCATCCGGTTCACGTCCCGGCGCTGGCCGGGCGTGACCAGCGTGACCACGCTGCCGGACTCCCCGGCACGCGCGGTGCGCCCGCCGCGGTGGAGGTAGTCCTTGGGGTCGGAGGGCGGATCCACGTTGACGACAAGGTCCAGGTGCTCGACGTGGATGCCACGGGCAGCAACGTTGGTGGCCACCAGCACCGTGATCTCCCCGTCCTTGAACTGGGCCAGCGTGTGCGTGCGCTGCGGCTGCGACCTCCCGCTGTGCAGAGCACCCGCCTGTATGCCGCTGCTCCGCAAGTGGCGGGTGAACTGGTCCACACCGTGCTTGGTGTCCAGGAACATCAGCACCCGCCGGTCCCGGGCCGCGATCTCGGTGGCTGTCGCGTACTTGTCGGCGGGATGGACGTTCAGTACGTGGTGGTCCATCGTCGCGACCGAGCTCTCCGCCCGATCGACCGCGGCGAACACCGGCTCACTCAGATATTGCCTGACCAGTTGATCGACGTTGCGGTCGAGCGTCGCGGAGAACAGCATTCGCTGCCCGCCGGGGGGCATCCGGTCCAGGGTCTCCGAGACCTGCGGCAGGAAACCCATGTCGCACATCTGGTCCGCCTCGTCCAGCACCGCGATCCGCACCCGGTCCAGGTGACAGTCCCGCCGGGCGACGAGATCGGCCAGCCGTCCCGGCGTCGCCACCACGACCTCGGCGCCCGCCCGGAGCGCCGCCACCTGTCGGCCGATCGCCAGCCCGCCGACCACAGTCACCGAGCGTAGCCCGAGCGCCTCCGCGTAGGGAGCCAGCGCCTCGCTCACCTGCTGCGCGAGTTCCCTTGTCGGCACCAGGACCAGCGCGAGAGGGCGCTTCGGTTCGGCGCACCGGCCCGCCGTACGTGCGAGGAGCGCAAGCCCGAAGGCGAGGGTCTTTCCCGAGCCGGTCCGCGCGCGGCCGAGGACATCCCGGCCGGCCAGCGCGCTCGGCAGGGTGGCCGCCTGGATCGGGAATGGCTCCCGTATCCCGAGCCCCGCCAGCACCCCCATCAGCTCGACCGGCAGTTCCAGCTCCGCGAAGGAGCCGGTCGACGGGAGGCCAGGCGCCGGTGACCCCGGCACCGAGAGCTCGCCCCGCGGGGCCCTCCCCTGGTCGGACCTGTCGGGTCCGGAGCGACCGGAGGCCGACTGCTTCGCCTTCATTGGAGGTTCCTCGTTTCGGCGCCCTGAACGGACCTGGGCCCGTACCTTGTCCGGCACGGGCCCAGCCTCTCTGCAAGCGTGACCCAACCTTACCAGCGCGGGCCTCGCGCCGGCCGTCCCGCGGCCCGGCCGGGCACCCGCCCCGGGGATCGTCACGCGCTGAAGGCCGGTAACCTCCTCGACATCCGGGATGCTCTTGCCGAGCGGTACGAGGGTTCCTGCCGTAGGTGTCCGGGCGCTGGACGCGGTTGCCCCGCGGCTGGAGACCATGGCGGGCACGGTCGTGGCGCGGGCGATCGGGGAGTTCGGGATCGAAGTCTCACGCTTGCACTGATACATGACCAGCATGTCCGTGCACGGCGCATACTCGGCCGAAGGCCAGGACGCCGATTTACGAGTGAGAGCGTGATGGGCCCCTGCTGACGTCCCTCGGCGTCGCCGCGCCCGTCCCCCACCGATGAATCCGTAGATCACTTCACATCATTGCGGGAGTACCTATGACCGTGAGCAAGAACATCAATAATCCTGTGGGCATGGGCGGGGGCCAGCGCAAGAGGCTGTCCCGCGCCGAACGGCAGAATAATGGTCCGCACCGCAACCTCGACCGCAAGGGCGCCGCCGACCGGAAGGCGGAGCTGGTGCGCAAGATCCGCGAGAAGGCAGGCGCAGCCGAGGGCGCCGGGCAGACGGGCGACGACACCGCACAGAGCTGACGCACCACTGTCGCGGGGCGGCACCGCACGGGGCAGGGCCAGGGCCGCGACGCACGGTCCGGGCCCCGCTGCCGTACCGAACGCGGCCGCTCCCGCTCAGCTTTCGGCCGACCACCAGCGTCTCAGCTGACCACCCGGGGATGTGCGTGCCACTACGTGCCAGTCAGGACGGTGAACAGCGGTCAGCTGGGGCCCGGACGAGGCCACTGCGGCACGCTCCCAGGGACGCGTTTTCCCAGGTCAGAGGCGGGCAAGCCTACGCAGTACTGGGTGATTCCCAAGCTCAGAGCGCGAGTTCGATTCTCGTCACCCGCTCCATACAAAAGCCCCAGTCAGCGACCTGGGGCTTTCTCATGCTCAGTCGTCGCTTCTGTGGCCGTTCGCCCCGAACCTGGCGGCGTGCCGTGCCCTCCTGCTGGAAACTCGACGTATGGCATCGCAGCCCGATCTCTCCGATCTCCGCCGTGTCAAGTTCGCTCGGCGCCTGCCCGGACGCTCTCCGAGCTTGCCGGACCTGTGCACGGCGCAGTGAGTCTGCCGCTCCACCTTGCGTGGTCGGGGCCGACCACGTTCGATCTCGACCGGCCCCGGCTGCGAATGAGCTACTACCGCATCGTTCTGGCCGAGGGCCAGCACGACGACCTGGTCCGGTATCCCCATCGCGAGCTACTCGTCGACCTGTGACCCACACTGCGCTCACTGGTCAGCCGTGATGTCCGTGTGGTCCGGGAGAGTTCCTTCGACGAACTGGCGCGACAATCAGCGCGTGCGAGCGCGGCCTCTTGTATGCGTCGTGCGGGCCCGTTGCGATGACTGGGCCTCCGGGGAGGCAAGGGAGCCCGGCGGTGAGACGCGGATGCGGGCCATGCCGTCGAGGAACGCGGAATCGCCAACTGTCCCTCACAGAAGAGCTGTTGGAGAGTCGGACGCGGCGAATGCATACTTGGGGCCACGAAACCGAGGCCGCCGATCCGCAGCGCAGGGGGACCCGATGAGTGCCGCCCGCCGTGGCGAACGCCGTGCCACGCTGCCGCCCCGCGCGTGGATCGTGATCGCGGCGTCCGTCGGGTCGATCGCACTCTCCGGCGCGGCCGTGTCGGCTGCGGTCCTGGACGCGGGGGGCTCCGACGGCGTGGAGACGCGCCGAGAGACAGCGACCCGCGAGGAGGTCCTCAAGTTCTGGACTCCGGAACGGGTGAAACAGGCGAAGCCCGCCGAGATGCCGGTGCAGCCGGCGGAGTGTGGGGGCTGGCAATGGTTCGTCCGCCCGCATTGCTGGTGATCCCGATCGACGGGTGTACCCCGGCGCCGGGACGGACCGGCGACCGGAGCACACCTGTGCATACGTCGGAGACGATCAGACGCTGTCATTCACGGCGTTGATCACGTTCACCGCGCGGACGCCGTGCTCCGAGGAGAGCAGGTCGTCGTTGGCCCGTTCACCTATTGTGGTGTCACCGAGGTAGTTTTCCCAGCTCAGAGGCGCGCAAGCCTATCCAGTACCAGGTGCTTCCCAAGCTCAGAGCGCGAGTTCGATTCTCGTCACCCGCTCCATAAGTAAGCCCCGGGCCACAGCCTCGGGACTTTCTGTCCGGACCATACTCAGCGTCGCGTACCGGACGCCCTCATCGTTGGGCGTGGACGCGGCGGTCTTCTGCTCGCTGTCTCCCGTCCGGCCTGGCCGAGATCGTCGTTCGTTCCCTGAGTTCGGTGGCCAGTTCACCGGTCCGTGTCCTACGGTGCCGAAAGACATGCCGTTGGGACAGCGAAGCGTAGGGGGGTTCCGGGTGGTCGACGGGATGGCGCTTGTGGAGCGGATTGCCGAGCGGCGGGCGGGGGCGGGGGATCCGCGGGCGCTGGTCGGGGAGTTGCGGCGGGCGCTGGTGTTGGTGCCGGTCGACGCCGGCGGGTTGTGGACCGCGGAGTTCGGTGGGGTGCGCTGGATCTGTGGGTTCACGGATGAAGGCGCGCTGGCCCGGTTCGTGCGGGCGCGTGACTCCGGGGACGGGCGGGACACCGGTCGGGCGTGGGAGTTCGCCGAGCTGCGCGGGGCGCGGCTGCTGGACGAGATCATCCCGGCGATGGACGAGCCGGCCGGGGTCGCGATCAATGTCGCGGATCCGGCCGGGGCGATGCTGTTTCCGCCGGTGACAGGGATCGTGCCGGACGCGGTCGCCGTCGATGCCGATGACATTCATGGGGGCGGGTCCGATGGGTGAGGGCGCGGAGGACCTGAGGGTCGGCAAGGAGAGCGTCCAGCGGATCACCAAGGGGCTGCGGGCGGCGGTGTCCGAGCTGCGGGATCTCGGTACGGGAACCGGGGCGGTGCTGGGCAAGGGATTCTCGGGCCTGTCGATGACCGGCATGGAGACTGGGCACCATGGCCTGTCGGTCGACTTCGAGGACTACTGCGAACGCTGGGAGTGGGGCGTACGGGCCCTGATCCAGGATGCCAACACCATCGCGGCGAAGCTGGGTCTGGCGGCGGGGATCCTCTGGGAGGAGGACCAGTATGTCGAGGGCACGATGAAGATCGCGGTGAACGCCGCGGTCGGCAATCCGCACGCCTCCGAGGACGAGATCGTCAAGCAGAACTGGGGCGACGTACTCACCCCGGACTATCTGAGTCCTGACTACAGTGCGGAGTCGTTCCAGCAGGCGCGGGACGAAGCCGTGCAGACCTGGAAGGACACCGGGCGGGCGGTGCTGACGGAGGGCATGGGTGGACAGCGTTCGAGCGCGCTGAACGATCTCGTGGGCGTCGACCAGGACGACTTCGACCGCGCGGTGGACGACACATTCGGTCCGTCACCCGAAGAACGCGCCCGACAACAGGAGCAGGGCAACGCGGGCAACTGATCCAGAATCAGCGGGGGAGACCAGAACATGGGGATCGGCGATTTCATCAGCGACCTCACCCCGGATGTCGTCGAGGACGTGGTCGAGGACGGTGTGGAGTGGGCCGGGAACCGTGTCGAGGACGCCGGGAACTGGACCGCCGACCGGCTGAAGGACGCCGGCTGGGACTCCGGCGCGGACTGGATACGCGACCAGTCCCGTTCGCTGGCGAACCGGATGGGCGCCGAGGTCGACGAGATGGACCTCGGGCAGACCGAGGACAAGACGAAGCTGGTCTACGGCAGTCCGTCGAAGCTGCGTGAGAACGCGTCTCATCTCAAGGACTTCCAGAAAGCGTTCAACAACGTCGGCCAGGGACTGAAGGGCCTCGACTCGGCCGCTCTCAAGGGGGAGGCCGCCGACGCTTTCCGGGCGAAAGTGGCGATCGAGCCCCCGAAGTGGTTCAAGGGCGCGGACGCCTGCGGGAAGGCCGCCGGCGCGCTGGAGGCATTCGCCGGGACTGTCGAATGGGCCCAGGGGCAGGCGCAGAGCGCGATCGACAAGTGGAAAGCGGGCACGAAGGCATCCGAAGAGGCGTGGGACGCGCACAACGCGAAGGTCGACACGTACAACAAGGCGGCCGACCGCTACAACGCCCAGCCCGCCGACGAACGCGACCCGGCCACCCTGCCGCCCAAACCGGGCGAGTTCATCGATCCTGGCAAGACCCGGATGGAAGAGGCGCAGGAGATCCTGGCCGAAGCCCGGCGCCAGCGCAACACGGCCGCCGAGACCGCGCGCGGTGCCGTGTCCGCCGCCCGGGACGCAGCGCCACCGAAACCGTCATACGCCGAACAGGTCGTCGACGGCATGAGCGAACTCGACGTCATACAGACCCATTTCGGTGCGGGCATTGTCAAGGGCACCGCGGGACTGCTCAGTTTCGCCCGCAGCGTCAACCCCACCGACCCGTACAACATCACGCACCCCGCGGAGTACGCCCTCTCTCTCAACAACACCGCAGCCGGACTGGTCCAGGTCGCCAACGACCCCTGGGGCGCGGGCAAACAGATGGTCACCGGCTTCATGAAGGACCCCGCCGAGGGCTTCGGCAGACTGGTCCCCGACCTGGTGATGACCGCCGCGACCGGGGGCGGCGGCGCGGGCGTCAAGGCCGCGCGGATCGCGAAGGAAGCCGCCGACCTGGCCGCCGACGCGAACCGGACCCGCCGTCTGGTCGACGACGCCCCGGACGGCACGCACAACCGCCCCGACAAGGAGCGCACCACCAAGGGCACCGACCCGGTCGACCTCGCCACGGGCCGGATGTTCCTGCCCCAGACCGATGTGGTGCTCCCAGGAACGCTCCCGCTGGCCTTCACCCGCCGCGTCGAATCCGGCTACACCGCGGGCCGCTTCTTCGGCCCGTCCTGGTCCTCCACCGTCGACGAACGCCTGGAGATCGACGCCAACGGTGTCATCCACGTCACCGACGACGGACTCCTGATCACCTACCCCCACCCCGTCCCGGGCCTGCCCACTCATCCGGAATCCGGCGCCGGCCACAGCGTTCTGCGCCGCGACGAGACCGGCGACTACACGCTGACCGACACCGACACCTGGCTGACCCGGCACTTCACCGCCCCTCCCGGTACGGAGCCCGGCGACGACGGCGACGCCTGGCTCGTCCAGATCACCGACCGTAACGACAACACCGTCAGCATCGACCGCGCCGACGACGGCACCCCCCTGGCGATGGCCCACTCGGCCGGATACCACCTGACGCTGACGACGGCGGAGAGCCGCGTCACCGCACTGACACTGGCCGGAACGGACGGCGAGCCCGCCCAGCCCGTCATGGCCTACGGCTACACGGACGGCAACCTCACCACCGTCACCAAGCCCTCCGGCGCCACACTCGCCTTCACCTACGACGACCACAGCCGAGTGACAGGTTGGATCGACTCCAACAACCGCCGCTACGCCTACACCTACGACGACCAGCACCGGGTCATCTCCGAGGGCGGCGAGGCCGGCCATTTCCAACTCACCCTCGCCTACGGCGCCCCCAACCGGGCCGGCGGCCATCGCACCACCACACTGACCACCGCTGACGGCCACACCACCCACCACCTCATCGGCGACGGCAGCCGCGTCCTCGCCACCACCGACCCGCTCGGCCACACCACTCGCTTCACCTACGACGCCCGCGGCAACCAGCTCACCCGTACCGACCCCCTCGGCCGCACCACCGCCTACATCTACGACGAGGAGGGTCGGCTCACCACACTCACCCGCCCCGACGGCAGCCAGGTCCGCGCCGTACACGACCCGTCCGGTCACACAACCGAGATCACCGCACCGGGCGGTGCCACGTGGCAGCAGGAGTTCGACGAGCGGGGCAACCGGACGGCGCTCACCGACCCCGCGGGACACACCACGCGCTACAGCTACAACACACACGGCCGTCCGGCGAACGTCATCGACGCACTCGGCGCTGTGACGACCGTACGCTGCGACCGGGCCGGTCTGCCCATGGAAGTGACCGACCCGCTCGGCGGAACGACCCGCTTCCAGCGCGACGCCTTCGGCCGCCCCGTACGCATCACCGACGCGTTGGGATCGGTCACTGCCTTCGAGTGGACCGCCGACGGCCGACTCGCCCGCCGTACTGGGCCTGACGGCGCCGCCGAATCGTGGACCTACGACGGTGAGGGCAACTGCCTCACCCACACCGACTCCCTTGGCCGAACCACCCGCTACGAGTACACGCATTTCGACCTCCTCGCGGCGCGCACCGGCCCGGACGGCGCCCGCTACGAATTCGGCCACGACGCGGAACTGCGCCTGACAACGGTGACCAATCCCCAGGGTCTGACGTGGAGTTACGCCTACGATGCGGCAGGCCGGGTCATCGCCGAGACGGACTTCGACGAGCGCACCCTCCGTTACGATCTCGATTCTCTTGGCCGGGTGAGCAGCCGTACCACGCCACTGGGCGAGGTCATCCGATACGAGCGCGACCTCTCCGGCCGGGTGATCCGCAAGGACGCGGCCGGCCGGATCACCAACTACTCGTACGACCAATCCGGCCATCTGATCCACGCCGCGGGCCCGGACAGTGAACTGATCTACCAGTACGACCGCCGTGGGCAGATCAAGACCGAATTGTCCGATGGCCGGGCCACCACCCATGCCTACGACGCCCTGGGCCGCCGCACCCGCCGGGTGACCCCCACCGGACAGGTCACCACCTGTGCGTACGACGCCGCCGGGCGTCTCGCACGACAGACCAGCGGCGGCCACGACGTGCGTTTCGACCGCGACGCGACCGGACGCGAGCTGACCCGTCGGTTCGGCGAGATACTCACCTTCACGACCGCCTGGGACGCGGCGGGACGCGTCACCGGGCAGGAGATCTCCTCCTGCGGGCGCAGCCTGAACCGCCGTGCCTACACCTATCGCGCCGACGGCAATCTGACCGGCATCGATGACGAACTCTCCGGCTCCCGCCGCTTCGACCTCGACGCGGCCGACCGTGTCACCTCGGTCCGGGCGGACGGCTGGAGCGAGACGTACGCCTACGACGAAGCCGGCAACCAGACCACTGCCTCCTGGCCGGCGTTCATGCCCGGCCAGGAGGCCATCGGTCCGCGCACCTACACCGGCACGCGCATCACCCGCGCCGGGAATGTCCGCTACGAACACGACGCTGCCGGCCGCATCGTCCTGCGCCAGAAGACCCGGCTGTCACGCAGACCCGACACCTGGCGCTACGAGTGGGACGCCGAGGACCGCCTCACCGCCGTCACCACCCCGGACGGCACCCGATGGCGCTACGTCTACGACCCGCTCGGTCGCCGCACCGCCAAACGGCGTCTCGCTCCCGACGGCACCACCGTGGTCGAGCAGGTGACCTTCACCTGGGACGGCGCCACGCTCTGCGAACAGACCACCACCTCACCCGGCCTTCCCCACCCGGTTGTCCTCACCTGGGACCACTCCGGCCTGCGCCCTCTGGCCCAGACCGAACGCATCACCGCGGCCGACGCGTCCCAACCGGAAATCGACCGGCGCTTCCTCGCCATCGTCACCGACCTCGTCGGCGCGCCCACCGAACTCGTCGACGAGTCCGGGGACATCGTCTGGCGCACCCGCACCGCACTGTGGGGCACGACCACTTGGTCCCGCACCTCCACCGCGTACACCCCCCTGCGCTTCCCCGGTCAGTACTTCGACCCGGAAACCGGTCTCCACTACAACTACTTCCGCCACTACGACCCGGAAACCGCGCGGTACCTCACGCCGGACCCCCTCGGTCTCGCACCCGCCCCGAACCCCGCCGCCTACGTCCACAACCCTCACACCTCGGCAGACCCCCTGGGGCTCGCACCCATCGGCTGCCCGGACGACGCGGTGACCGTCTACCGCAAACAGACGGACCACCCGCTGAGCCAGCGCGTCCACATCGGAGAGAACGGCGAGGTGACGATCACCGGGCACGGGAAGCTTTACCTCAATATGAGCGGAGACATCAGGCACACGGTTGAATTCCGTTCCGACGGCGGTCAAATTGTGTCGTACGAAATCCCCCGGTCATATCGCGATTCCATTCACAATGACGCCCTCCCCCAGAACAAGGATGACCACCCGGACGGTTCAGCGTTTACCCGACAGGAATGGAAGGCCCTTCTGAAGGAATATCCCGAGATCTCTGACCCCACAAAGGGGCCCCATCTCTATGGAATTCCGGACAAGCTGCTCGATGGGCTAAGGGATGCTATTATCCCCGGATCGGGACGCGTGGTCCAGGAAGGGTGATGTGGTGTCATATGATGCACAGCAATGAGAGTTTGATGGCGGAGTTCGGGCGACTACAGAGTCGCCCGAGCGCTGAAGTCGCACCGCCCGTCCTCTCTCGATTTACCGTTGCGACCTCCGGCGACTCCGCAGAATACGTGAAACATCTACGTTCAATTCTTTCAGCGGCTGTGCGACTGGGACACACTGCGGATTTTGAGGCAGATACCATCCCTGTCGACGATGTTCCGGACTGGTTCATCGCCGTGAGTCACCCCAACGAGGAGCGGGCCCCCGAGTTCGCGAAAAAAGGCCGCGACGGCTACCTGGATCACACCGCGGGCCAACCATGGGAACTGCAGAACTGGCTCTACCGCTTCGACCCCGACGACGACTCCAGAGGCTGGGAGTGGTGGGACGTCACACAGGCCGGCCCTTCCCGCGTTCATGTCTGGGTGGACAGTTGGGGGGAATCCTTTTTCGGCTGTCAGGACCTGCTCTGGGCTGCTTATACAGCCGGCGCCCTCCATGTCGACGGTCCCACCGTTCAGCGGTCCGCCGCGTGGGCGGAAGAGGCCGCGGACGGAATCTTTGATGCGTCCTGAGCCGGCGGCGGAGCGGCAGACACGACGAGTAAGGGCCGTCTACGAGGAATCCAGCATCACGGTGTACCAGGCGTACCCCCAGGAGATCGCGCAGCGGGCGGTGAAGGCGGGGACCTTTGTGGCACCGTTCAAGAAGGAACGGATGACCTGGATCAAACCTTCTTTTCTGTGGATGATGTACCGCTCGGGGTGGGCGACCAAGCCGAACCAAGAGCATGTGCTCGCCGTCGAGATCACCCGGGCGGGTTTCGAATGGGCACTGGATCGCTCGTCCCTGAGCCACTTCGACCGTCGAGTGCATCCGGACAAGGATGCCTGGCTGACGGAAATCAAGAGAAGCCCCGTGCGCATCCAATGGGACCCGGACCGATCACTTTCCCTTGATCCGCTTCCCAGGAGGGCGATTCAGATCGGCCTCTCCGGAGAAGCCGTGGAACTTTATATGAATGACTGGATCATCGGCATCGAGGACGTCACCGATCTCGCCCGATCCATCCACCATGACATTCATAACGGGAATGTCTCAGAAGCCACTCGAAGAACTCCCGCAGAGCGGTATTACCCGCTTCCGGAGCGGATCCGACAGAGGATTGGGGCGGACGGATAGAGCGTCCGAAGCGTATAGATATATCAAGGGCTGCGCCATGGAAATGGACTGCCGTGAGCGGATTCATGGGACGCCGTACCGAACTCGCCAAGTCAGCAAATTGCACCTCCGTCGTTACCGCACGGAATTGAGCAACGCGGGCTTCCGGGTGGTGATTTGACGCGTGGTCGTCTCACATCGTGTCGGCGGTCATGCTGTCTTGGACTCCGAGTTCGGCCAGCAGGCCGCGGACGCGCCGCTCGATCTCGTCGCGGATCGGCCGGACCGCGTCGACGCCCCGGCCGGCGGGATCGTCGAGCTTCCAGTCGAGGTACCGCTTGCCGGGGAAGACGGGGCAGGTGTCGCCGCAGCCCATGGTGACGCAGACGTCGGATGCCCTGACCGTGTCGATGGTGAGGATCTTCGGGGTCTGGGCGGACATGTCGATGCCGACTTCGCGCATGGCCTCGACCGCGGCGGAGTTCACCGAGTCCGCCGGGGCGGATCCGGCTGAGCGGACCTCGACGCGGTCGCCGGCGAGATGGGTCAGCCAGGCGGCGGCCATCTGGGAGCGACCGGCGTTGTGGACGCAGACGAAGAGCACGGATGGCTTCGACTTCTCAGACACGGGCGGGACCTTCCGGGACGGCGGCCGAGGCGGCCTCCGTGGTGGGCTGGGGAAAGTAGCGGCGGGCGGCGAGGGCGACGTAGACCAGGCCGATGAGGGCGGGGACCTCGATGAGCGGGCCGACGACTCCGGCGAGGGCCTGGCCGGAGGTGGCACCGAAGGTGGCGATGGCGACCGCGATGGCCAACTCGAAGTTGTTGCCCGCGGCCGTGAACGCGAGCGTGGTCGCTCTCGGGTGGTCCAGGCCGACGGCGCGGCCGACGGCCATGGACCCGGCCCACATCAGCGCGAAGTACACCAGCAGCGGCAGCGCGATACGTGCGACGTCCAGCGGCTGGGAGGTGATCGCGTCGCCCTGGAGTGCGAAGAGGACCACGATGGTGAAGAGCAGCCCGTACAGAGCGAACGGTCCGATGCGCGGGATCAGTCTCGTCTCGTACCAGATACGGCCCTTGACCTTCTCGCCCAGGCGACGGGTGAGGAACCCGGCCAGCAGCGGGACGCCGAGGAAGAGGAGAACGGAACGGGCGATCTCTTGGACGGAGACGTCGAGGGCGGTCTGTTCCAGGCCGAGCCAACCGGGGAGTACGGAGAGGTAGAACCAGCCGAGAAGGCTGAAGGCGAGGACCTGGAAGACGGAGTTCAGGGCGACGAGGACGGCGGCGGCCTCGCGGTCGCCGCAGGCGAGATCGTTCCAGATGATGACCATGGCGATGCAGCGGGCGAGGCCGACGATGATCAGGCCGGTGCGGTACTCCGGCAGATCGGGCAGGAACAGCCAGGCGAGCGCGAACATCAGCGCCGGGCCGACGACCCAGTTCAGCACCAGCGAAGGGATCAGCAGGCGCCGGTCGCGGGTGACGGTGCCGAAGTGGTCGTAGCGGACCTTCGCCAGGACCGGGTACATCATCACGAGCAGGCCGAGCGCGATCGGCAGCGAGACCCCGGTGACGGTCACCTTCGCGAGCGCGTCGCCAAGGCCCGGGACCAGACGGCCCAGGCCGAGGCCGGCGGCCATCGCGAGCAGAATCCAGACGGCGAGGAAGCGGTCCAGGAAAGAGAGCCGCCCGGCGACGGGCCCCGCGGGTGCCGCGCCGGTGTTCACGAGGCGGCCCCGGCGGGTTCGGCCAAAGGTGCCCCGGCGGGGCGGGTGAGGATCGCGGCCAGGCGGTCGGTCATCTCGGGCAGCAGCCGGTAGTACACCCATGTCCCGCGCCGCTCGGAGTCGATCAGCCCGGCCTGCTTCAGCAGTTTCAGGTGGTGGGAGATCGTCGGCTGGGAGAGGTCGAAGGCCGGGGTGAGGTCGCAGACGCAGACCTCGCCGCCCGCCCGTGAGGCGATCATCGACAGCAGCCGCAGTCGGACCGGGTCGCCCAGGGCTTTGAACACCTTCGCCAGCGTCTCCGCCCGGCCCTCGTCCAGAGGTGCGGCCAGCAGTGTGGGACAGCATCCGTCGGCGCCGTCCTGGCCGAGGAGCACCAGCTCTTGTTTCGACATGCTTCTATGTTGACATTCTTCGATCCAAGAACGCAAGGTTGAATTGACAGATATCGATTCAACCTGATCGGGGAGACCTCATGTCCCGCGTCCAGCTCGCGCTCAACGTCGCCGACCTCGAAGCGTCGGTCGCCTTCTACTCCCAGCTGTTCAGCGTCGAGCCCGCGAAGCGGCGCCCCGGCTACGCGAACTTCGCGATCACCACCCCGCCGCTCAAGCTCGTCCTCATCGAGGGCGAGGCCGGACAGGAGACCCGCCTGGACCACCTCGGCGTCGAGGTGGAGAGCACCGACGAGGTCACCGCCGCCACCACCCGGCTCAAGGAGACCGGGCTCGCTACGTTCGAGGAGAACGACACGTCCTGCTGCTACGCCCTCCAGGACAAGGTCTGGGTCCACGGCCCCGGCAAGGAGCCCTGGGAGGTCTACGTCGTCAAGGCCGATGCCGACCAGATGGGCAAGAGCCCCGTCCTCGACGGCGACGCCTGCCGCGCCGGGCAGGACGAGAGCGCCCAGCCCGCGCCGATGGCCGGGGGCTGCGCCTGCGGCAGCTGAGCGGACTCTCGTCATTCGGCTTCCCGAACGGCACCCCGATGCCGGGCGGCCCGGTGACTTTGACGGTCACGTAGGGCCTGTCCGATCGGCCGGGAGTCCCCGAAGCGCGTGGAGGGACCGCGCGGAGGGGCATGCGAACGCCCCGGGGGGGCAGGCCGTGAGTGCCTGTTCCGCCGGGGCGTCGCGGGTTGAGTCGGTGGGCGGGGTGGCCGGAGCGGCCGGGCGCCCGCCGTCGTTCAGAACAGCAGGTTGTACTTGTTGTAGCCGTCGGCCAGCCACTTGCGCGAACCGAAGATGTCCACGCTCGCCTTGCCGGTGCCCGGGTACAGCCACAGGGTGCCGTTGGGGTCGCGTGCCATGATGTCCGCGCGGCCGTCGCCGTTGACATCGCCCGAGGCGATCAGCGACGTGAAGTTCCAGCCGGTGCGGACGGTGATACGGGCCGAGAACGGCGTGGTGGCGCTGCCCGTACCTCGGTACAGGTAGACCCGGTTGGCGGTGTCGCGCACCAGGAGGTCGGTCTTGCCGTCACCGCTGTAGTCGCCGCGGCCGAAGACCTTGTAGCCCTTCAGCGAGCCGGTGGCGAACTTGATCCGTGCGTTGTACTGGCCGTTGCCCTTGCCCGGGTACACCCAGCCGTTGCCGGACGTGTCGGTGGCCACCAGGTCCGGGAGGCCGTCGCCGGTGACATCACCGGGGAGGGCGTACGAGGGGTAGTCCGCCCACACCGTCGTCACGACGATGTCCTTCATCGTTCCGGTGAGCGGGTCGCCCTTCATGAGGTGCAGTCGGCCGTCGGCCTTGTCACGGAGCAGCAGGTCCCAGCCGCCGTCCCGGTCGATGTCCGTCTGGAGGGCCCAGGACAGGGACTGCCAGCCCGACCCGAAGGTCGTGGGCGAGTTGAGAGAGGTGCCCTTGCTGGTCTGGACGGACAGGTTCCCGGACGACGTCCGCACCACCAGGTCGGCGCGGCCGTCGTAGTTGTAGTCGGTGTCGTTGATCCGCGGCTCGGCCGCCCAGGTGTACGGCGACACCTTGGTGAACACCGAGTAGGCGCCCTTGGCCGTGCAGCCCTCGACACCCCACGAGACGATGCCGATGACCTTGCCGCCGACGATCAGCGGACCGCCCGAGTCACCGCTACAGGTGGCCTTGGTGCCCGCGTCGGCGCCGGTGGCCGGGGTGCCGGCGCAGATCATGCCGCCCTCGACGAAGTAGTCCTTGCCCAGGATCTTCCGCATCGCGGTGTCGCAGGTGGTGTCGCTGACCAGCGGCAGGCTGACCTTGCGCAGGTTCGTCGCCAACGCGTCCGAGGCGCCCGAGGTGACCCCCCAGCCGTAGACGGTGGCGGTGGTGCCCGCCTTGTACAGCGCGCTGTCCTGCGTCTGGGCCAGCCGCAGCCACTGCTGCTTCAGCGGCGTGTCCAGGGTGAGTACGGCGATGTCGTTGCGCACCGTCGCGTCGTCGTACGAGGCGTGCTGCCACTGGCGCGTGACGCCGGTGAGGACGCCGTTCGACTCGGTGCTGGTCACCCCGGAGTTGACGACGCCGTAGCGGCGCCAGTCGAGTCCGTTCACGCAGTGCGCGGCGGTGAGCACCTTGTTGGGGGCGACGAGGGTGCCCCCGCAGAAGTAGTACTCGTCGTTGGCCTCGTCGGCGTACCAGAGCTGGACCATCCACGGCGCGGTGGAGATGGTGGTTCCGGTGCCGCCGATGATGAACGGCGACGGTGTGCCCGCGTCGCCCGCCGTGCTCGGCTTCTTGGGCGCGGCGGGCGCCGGCTCCGCCGCCCGCTGGGCGGCGATCGCACGCCCGGCCGAGACCATGCGCTCGCGCAGGGTGGCCTCGTCGGTGACGGTCTTGCCGGCGACGGAGTCGCCGACGGTGGCACGGGCGGTACTGGCGCCCGCGCGGGCGGGGCCGTCCACCGCCTGGGCAGGGCCCGCGGCGGGCAGCGCGAGCACCAGCGCCGCACCCGACAGGCAGAAAAGGGCCGCGCGGCGCATGAGGCCGCGCTTGACAGGTATCACTCGGTGTCTCCGGATCCCCCAGGAAAAAAGCATCGGACTGCCCGAGGGACACACCCGCTCGCAACGCTCAATGAATCGGCGGCACAGACGACTTGGCCGACCCCCCACCGCGGAGCCCCCCTCCGGCGGAGTGATGCTAGGCCCCGGCGGCGGGGCCCGCCAGCGCCTGCCGCGTACGCGGCGAAGTGTTCACCGAAATGTTTCCTTTTGCCGTGAGAAATCGGCTCCCCCCGCGGTCCCGCGGGGCGTGAACTCGGCGAAGGGCTCCGGGCAATAAGGAGCGAGTGCCACCGGGGCGCTCAGTGGGATCCCCTAGGAAACGGAGTCCTCCGTGATCGCCTCCATCGGGTACACCCCGAGAACGGCGGCCGTCGACGACGCGGAACTGATCGCACAGTCGATGGCGGAACCCGAGATCTTCTCCCAGCTCTTCGACCGGCACGCCGCCGAACTCCACCGGTATGTGCTGCGACGGCTCGGCGACAGCCTCGCCGACGACATCGTCGGCGAGACGTTCCTGATCGCCTTCCGGCAGCGCCGCCGCTACGACACCGGGCAACCGCACGCCCGGCCCTGGCTCTACGGCATCGCCGCCAACCTCATCGGCAAACACCGCAGAACCGAGTTGCGCGCCTACCGCGCCCTGGCCAGAACAGGTGTCGACCCCATCACGGAGTCGCACGCCGACGCGGTCGACGGCCAGGTCGTCGCGCAGGGCCTGCGCGGCTCGCTGGCCACCGCGCTGCACAGGCTCAACGAGGGCGACCGGCACGTCCTGCTGCTCATCGCCTGGGCCGACTTCTCGTACCAGGAGGTCGCCACGGCACTCGGCATCCCCGTCGGCACAGTCCGCTCCCGGCTCAACCGGGCCCGCAAGAAGATGCGCGTCGCACTCGGCGGCGTCAACCCCACCGTTACGTCCGAGTCGGAGGAGAACGACCGTGCATGACATCGACGACCTGACACCGCTGCGTGAACTGCGCGCGGACGTGACGACCCCCGGCGCGGCCCAGTTGGCGGGCGCCCGCTGGAAGTTGATGGCCGCAGCGGCGGAAGAGGCCCGCGGCGGCCCGGAGCACGGCCGACCCGGCCGGACGCCCGCACGTCGTGCGACCCGCAGGGCGGCGATCGCCGCTGTGTCGGCGGCCGCGCTGACGGCGGGCGTGCTGGTCGCCTCCGACGGGGTGGGCGGCTCCCGGAGCCCCCGTACGAACACGGTCGCCGCCGTCCTGGACGCGGCGGCGAAGAACGCTGAGCAGGGCTCGGTATCGCTGCCCGGCCCGAAGCAGTGGGTGTTCCTGGAGAGAGTGGACTGCATGCCGCGGTGCTTCACCCGCGCGGAATGGTCGCGAGGGGACGGCGAGGGGTTTGCCTCGGGCCGGGTGGACGCGAACGGTCACGTCAATTCCTTGACGATCCGGGAGCGGTTGCGGATCGACCACGATCCCGTCTCGGTCTACAAGGCGCTCTCCCGGCTGCCCACCGAGCCGCACGCCCTGCTCACACAGCTGAGGACGGACCCGAGCTTCCGGTGGACCCTCGCCCACGCGGGGTTGGCGGACCCGGGCAGATACCGCCCGGCCGTCCCTCTTGACGAGGTGACCCTCAGCCTCGACGACACGGCGGGCATGATCTTCGTGCTCATGGCAGCGGCGCCGATCATCCCTCCCCACGTGAACGCCGCCCTGTTCCGGGCGCTGAAGCTGATTCCGAACGCGCGATTCGTCCCGACAGCCGAGGACGGGCTCCACCGGCAGGGGCTGGGCGTGCAGATCACCGGCGGCCCGTCCGACATGCGGCGGACCCTGGTGCTGGACCCGAAGACCTACGCCTACCTCGGCCAGCGGATGCAGTGGCAGGGGGCGGAGTACTTCGACTTCGCGTCCGCGCGCAAGGCCAGTGGCATCGTCGATCGTCCGGGTCAGCTCCCCCGCGAGGGCTCCGCGTCGCCCTCCGAGTGACCAACTGACCTAAAGAGACGGCGCCGGAGCCGGCCCCGCCGGTGTCCCCGGCCCGGCCGCGCGACGGGGTTCCGGCGCCGCCCGCGGAGAGTTGTCCGCGAACTCCCCCGGAATTGTCCGTGATCGGTAACGGACGCATCCTTCGGCCCACCCGCCTCGTCCTGGCAAGTGGTCGCGAGGTGACCGGAGATCGACAAGGGACTGGGCGTAAGGGGCGGACATGGCACGGCACGGCGGTGGGCAGGGCTGGTACGGCAAGGTGATCGGGGCGGCGCTCGGGCTGACGATGCTCGCCACGGGGGCCTCGGTGTGGGCCACGCAGTCCGGTACCGCGGACGCCTCGTCACCAACCGCGAGCGCGCCGACCGCGCCGACCGCCCCGGGCAGTGACATCAAGCCGGTCTCCGCGGCCATCGCGCACGCCTCGGAGGAGGGGAAGCGCGGCCTCAACATCACCATCGACGACGGCCCCGACCCCGTGTGGACCCCTCGCATGCTCGACCTGCTGCGGCAGTACGAGGTGAAGGCCACGTTCTGCATGGTGGGGACGCAGGCGCAGGCCCACCCGGACCTCGTGAAGAAGGTGGTCGCGGCCGGGCACCGGCTGTGCGACCACACGGTGTCGCACAACACCGCCATGGACAAGGAATCCCAGACCTACCAGTCGCGGCAGATCCTCGACGCCGAACGCATGATCACCAAGGCGTCCGGGGGCGTACGGCCGATGTACTACCGGGCGCCCGGCGGTGCCTTCACCCCGTACAGCCGCGAGCTCGCCGCTTCCCGGGGCATGCGCCCGCTGGGCTGGAACGTGGACACCAAGGACTTCGAGCTTCCGGGTACGGACGCCATCGTCGCCACCGTCGAGCGGGAGCTGCCCAACGGGCCGACACTGCTCTTCCACGACGCGGGCGGGGACCGTACGCAGACCGTCGAGGCCCTGCGCCAACTCCTCCCCCGGCTCAAGGAGCAGGGGTACGCGTTCGGCTTCCCGGTCCGCTGAACCCCGGCCCTGGGGACGGTCCCAGAGCCTCCCGTCCTGGGGCGTGTCGTCCTGGAGCCTCCCGTCCTGGGGCGTGTCAGCAAAGGAGCGCCGCCTGCTAGGTCCTGTCCGACCGGACAGGACCTAGATCTTGTCGAGCCAGATCACGATCCCCGTCAGGTCGTTGAGGACCGCCGCGACCCCGGCCCTGATGGCGGCCGCGCAGCGCTCGGTGGTGAACGAGGCGGCGTCGTACGTCGAGGACGCGCCGAGCCCTTCGCCACGGAACGACGCGCCGGACCAGTCGACCGCGGTGACGTTCTCGGTGGGCTCGGCCAGTTCCGCGCCCACGACGAGGAACCGCTGTGACAGGTGGTTCGGGGTGACCGTCGCGAGGGGGTCGATGAGGCCGTTGCCCGCGCTGACGATGAGGTCGGGGCGCATCTCGATGGCTTCACTGATGCTGGGTATGAGGTCGTGCGGGGTGTCGGCGACGACCGTTCTGAGGTCGGCGTGCTCCTCCTCGGCCCAGTCCTCGACCGCCGTCACGAGGGCCTTGGTCGGACGGTCCTCACCCGTGGTGAGCAGGACCACGCGGTAGTCCTTGGACGGGTGAACCCCGGTCCAGGAGCCGGGCCGTGGCGTCGCGGTCGCCTCCGGGGCGAGCGAGGCGGAGGGGTCGACGAACCCCTGGCCGAGCGTGCCGATGGCGGTGGGCTCAGGATGTGGCCGTGACCAGTCGTCGCCGGAGTCGCATCCGGTGACCAGCGCGGCGGCCGCGGCCAGCGTGGCGACGGCCAGAAGCGGAGAGCGCAAGGCGATCTTCCTCCGAGTGGTGGTGGATAGTGCGCCTACATCCTCCTATCCCGGTTTCTGCCTTCTTCCGTCTCGGGTGTCGTCTTCGCTCTTGTTTTTCCGCTCTTCGTCAAGTGGCCGAAACCTGTTCACCCATGGCCTGCACCGTGCACTGGCAACCCGAAGGAGCCAGTCACATGTCACGCCACCTCCGCCGCGCCCTCGTCGGGGTCACCGCCGCGGTGATCGCCCTCCTGAGCGCCGGTCCACCGGCCCAGGCCCACGGATTCACCTCGACCGTATACGCCGACGTCTCCCCCGGCGAAGGCGGTCATATACAGACGAAACTAGAGCTTGAGTACGACCTGTTCGTCGTATCCGCCGCCGACTCCGAGAACGACGATCCGCTCTTCCGGACGGGAAACGCCGCGTTCGAGGACCGTGACACCGACGCACAGGCCGCGGCGCTCAACGCCCACGCGAAGTCGGCCGTCTCGTATGTCACTCGGCGATTTTCGGTCAACTCGGGCGGCACGGCCTGCGCGCCGACCCGGGTCGGCGACTTCACGATGGGCGAGCGGGAGGGCGTGCCGTACGCCGGTCTGCTGCTCGACTGGTCCTGCCCCGAGGGGGGCGGCGACCCCGAAGTGCGCAGCGGTCTGTTCCCCGACTCCGAGACCTATGTCACCGGCACCAAGACGATCGTCACCTACGAGATCGACGGCCGCTCCGGCAGCGCCGCGCTCGACGCCGGTCATCCGTCCTTCTCGATGGGGCAGTCGTGGTACGAGCGGTTCTGGGAGTTCTTCCGTCTGGGCGCCGAGCATCTGCTGGGCGGGATCGACCACATCCTGTTCCTGCTGGCGCTCATCGCCGGGTCACGGCGGCTGCGCGAGATCGTGCTCGCGGCCACCAGTTTCACCCTGGCGCACTCGGTGACGTTCATGCTCGCCGCCCTCGGTCTGGTCGACGTCCCGTCGAGTGTCGTGGAGCCCGTCATCGCGCTGTCGATCGCCGTGGTGGCCGGCTGGTACCTCTGGCGGATCGGGCGGCGCGGCGGCCGCGCCACCGAACTCGACGTCGGTCTCGACCGGGACGGGGCGGCGGGGCGCGGCCACTTCGGCCTGGACCGTGCGGGCTGGACGCGGCTCGTGGTCGTGTTCTGCTTCGGCCTGGTGCACGGCCTGGGCTTCGCCGGCGCGCTGGGGATCGACGAGGCGTTCTCGTGGACCCTGCTGTGGTCCCTGCTGGTCTTCAACGTCGGTATCGAGGCTGTGCAGTTGGCGATCATCGCCCTGGTCTTCCCGCTGCTGACCGTACTGCGGCGCCGTGCGCCGGTCGCCGGCCTCTGGGCGACCGGGGTGATCTCGGCGGGGGTGTGCGCCATGGGGCTTGTGTGGTTCACGCAACGGCTGTTCGGGGTGTGAGACCGCCAAGCACCTCCTGAAAGGTACAAAGTTCAACCTGGCGAAGGCGGCATTCGCATCCGGTTCACCGGCGACCGGGAACTTATGGATTCCGAACACATCCACCAATGTGGGTAAAAGGAACGCAAAATAATGATACTCAGACCTTCGGCGCAGGCTTCCGGGCCTGCGCGACGCCGTGTGGCCACCGGGGCCGCTGCGGCATTTCTGGGCCTGGCCGTGGCCTTCGGCGGCGGCATGACGTCCCCCGCCGGTGCCGCCGAGCCCGCCACGCTCACCGGCATCATCCTCGGTGTGGGCGCCAACGAGTCCCAGCGCACGGTGACGTGGTACTCCTCGGCCGACACCACGCAGCAGCTCCAGGTCGCCCCGACCGCCGAGCTCGTCAACGGCGCGTTCCCGGCCGGCGCCGCCACCTTCGACGCCGTCGGCGGGGCCAACATCGCCACCAGCGGCGGCTTCAACCGCCACGCCACGATCACCGGCCTGAAGGAGCACACGCAGTACTCGTACCGCGTCGGCACCGAGGGCAACTGGTCCTCGGCGTACTCCTTCAAGACGCAGGACTTCGAGGGCGAGTACGACTTCCTGTTCTACGGCGACCCGCAGATCGGCTCGTCGGGCGATCTGGCGAAGGACCAGGCCGGCTGGCAGGACACCGTGGACGTCTCGCTCGCGGCCAACCCGAACGCCGAACTCCTGGTGTCGGGCGGTGACCAGGTCGAGAGCGCCAACAACGAGTCCCAGTGGAACTCCTTCCTGGCACCCGACAAGCTGCGCCAGTACCCGTGGGCCGCCACCATCGGCAACCACGACGTCGGCGGCAAGGCCTACGAGCAGCACTTCTCCACCCCGAACACGGACCGCTCGGGCCCGCTGTACTCCAACGGCAACCCGGCGTCCAACACCTCCGGCGGTGACTACTGGTACATCTACAAGGATGTGCTGTTCATCGACCTCAACAGCAACAGCTACTCCACCGCCCAGGGCGGCGGCGGCGATGCGGCGCACCTCGCCTACGTGACCGACGTCATCAACAAGCACGGCGCCGAGGCCAAGTGGAAGGTGCTCACCTACCACCACGCGATCTACTCGCCGGCCGACCACGCCCAGGACAACGACAACAAGGTCCGCCGCGTCGACTTCCCGACCACCTTCTCCAAGCTCGGCGTCGACCTGGTGCTCCAGGGCCACGACCACAGCTACTCCCGCAGCTACCTGATCAAGAACGGCGAGAAGGCGAACCCGGCCGAGCAGCCCGGCGCCTCCGACGTGTACGCCGGTCCCGGCGGTGTCCTGTACGTGACGGGGAACTCCGCCTCGGGCTCGAAGTACTACGACATCACCAAGCCCGACAACAGCGGCACGAGCGGCGCCGGCAACGGTGCGGACCCGCTGAACCCGGACAGCTACTGGTACAACTCGGTCCAGAACCAGGAGCACGTCCGCACCTACGTCAAGGTCCAGGTGCGCAACGACAAGCTCGTCGTCGAGAACGTCCGCAGCGGCACCTGCGCGGCTCCGAACGCCGCGGTGGAGCGGGGCAACTGGTGCAACAACACCGCTGAGGGCCAGCCGGTCGGCTCGCTCGTCGACAAGGTCACGGTGCACCCGTACCACGGCGACGGTCAGGACCTCCAGGTCAACGTGCCGAACGCGGCTCCGGGCGAGTTCGGCTGGACGATCGACGGCTACAACGGCCTGGTGGACCTCGGTACCGCCAAGGAGACCAACGGCACCCACTTCGAGGCGAACGGCAAGATCAACCCGATCGTCGTCTCGGACAGCCGCCGCTCGCTCGCTCCCTGGTCGATCTCGGCCAATGTGAGCGACTTCAAGGACGCCGACAAGACGTTCTCCGGCTCCTTCCTCGGCTGGACGCCGCGTGTGCTCGTGAACGGCGCGGGGTCCAAGGCCGGCACGAAGGTCGCCTCCGGCTACGACGACCAGGGCAAGGGTCTGTCGGTCTCGCGCGGCCTCGGTTCCGCCGAGCAGGGTCACGCTCGGGGTACGGCCAAGCTGGGCGCCGACCTGGCGCTGAAGATCCCGGACAGCGTCGAGAAGGGTGGCTACCGCGCCACTCTCACGATCACCGCGCTGAGCAGCTGAGCGCTGAACAGTTGAGCAGCTGAGCAGTTGAGCCGCGTACTGATCCGCGCGGCTGAACAGCCGCTCTGAGCAGCTGATCTGACCCGTTTCACCGGCGGGGCAGGCGCCTTCGGGTGATCTGCCCCGCCTCCCGTGCCAGGAGAACCCCGACATGCTCACGCCCGTAACGCGCCGCAAGACCGGCGTCACCGCCCTCGTCCGTACCGTCGCCCGCCGTGCCGCCGCCCTGCCCCTGCTCATGGCCCTCGCGATCGCCGGGGTGGGTGCCGGGCCCGCCCAGGCGGCTGACGGCGACGTCACCTGGACGGTCAGGACGGCCGCGAACGGGTACGGCGACGACCGGTCCAGCTACAGCTACACCGTCAACCCCGGCGGCCAGGTCAAGGACGCCATGATCGTCGCCAACCGCGGCAAGTCCCCGCTGGAGCTCACGGTCTACGCCGCCGACGGCTTCACCACCGACACGGGCCAACTCGACCTGCTCACCGAGAACAAGAAGTCCGTCGGCATCGGCGCCTGGGCCCACGCCGCCCCCGCCAACGTCGTGATCAAGCCCGGCAAGTCCGCCGAAGTCCCCTTCACGGTCGGCGTTCCCGGCAATGCCACACCCGGCGACTACGTCGGCGGCATCCTCACCTCCCTGAAGCAGGCCGACGAGGCCGAGGGCATCAACGTCGACCGGCGGCTCGGCATCCGGGTCGCACTGCGGGTCAGCGGCGAGCTCAAGCCGAAGCTCGCGGTCGAGGACCTCCAGGTGGACTACGCCGGCTCGGCCAACCCGTTCGCCAAGGGCGACGCCACCGTCACCTACACGATCCACAACACGGGCAACGCGCTTCTGTCGGCACGGCAGTCGGTGTCGGTCTCCGGCCCGTTCGGATGGCTGCGGACCGAAGCGGGCGACATCGCCCCGCCGCCGGAACTGCTTCCGGGGGAGAGCTGGCGGATGAAGGTGCCCGTTCACGACGTGGCACCCGGAGTCAGCCTGGCCGCGACAGCGACCCTCACGCCCCTGATCACCGACGCGTCGGGCTCCACGACCTCGCTCAAGCCGGTCGAGGCCACCGCACACGGCTGGGCCGTCCCCTGGACGCTGCTGGTGCTGATCGTCGTACTGCTCGCGGCTGTCATCGGTACGTACGTCCTCACCCGCCGCGCCCGCGCCCGCCGCAAGGCGCGTGAGGACGCCCGCGTGCAGAACGCCGTCGAGCAGGCGCTCCGCGACAAGGAGCAGGGCCCCGGGGGCCGACCGGACACGGAGAGCTGATCCGGGTCAGGGGGAGTTCGGGGACATAGACCCCGCGAGGCCAAGTCCATAGGGCCCGGAGACCCATCTCGGGGCGCCCGGAGACCCATCTCGGGGTCCAACTGGGCCTCCGCACCGCCCCAGGAGCGAAGAAACACGCCTTCTGGAGCCGTCGGGTCCGGCGTGACGAAGGTGTCGTCCGGGTCGGGCCGGCCGTCGGACCGGGAGCGGCGTCGGTACGGGAAATGGCAGGCGACTGCGAAGGGTTCGCTGGTCAACCAGCAAGTGAACGCCTTCGCCAGCGGCCCCGGCTGAGCCCTCAAGTGGGTCCGTGGACCCTGCGTAGGGACCCTCGCGCGTTCTTAGGCTGCTGCCGGTCGGGGGCAACGACGGCGTGGGGTGGGAGAACAGGTGAAGGGCGGCCGGAAGTTTCGACGTGGGCATCTGCATGCGCACGAACGCGGCTGGAGTGACCGGCCGCGGCATGACCGGGGACAGGGCGGGGCCGAGTACGCCGCGATGGTCGGTGTCGTCTCGCTGGTCATCGCGGCGATCGTCGGGCTGAGCGTGCCCGCCGACACGGCGACCGGGCTGAAGAGCGCGGTGTGCCGAATACTCCACCCGCTCAGCGGCGCCGAGGCGTGTTCCTCCGGTGACTACGCGGGCGACAAAGGCGACGGCGGAGGCGGCGACGGCGGAGGCGGAGGTGGCCCCGACGATCCCTTCGTACCCAACGGCGACCCGTTCGAGCCCGCCCGGTGCCTGCTCTCCCAGGACCAGACCAAGGCCACCGTCGTCATCCAGGTCGTCTTCATCAAGATCAGCAGCTCGGAGACGGTCAAGCTCCAGCAGTGGTCCGACGGCACCGTCACCCTGGAACGGGTGAATGAGACTTCCGGCGGGGTCACGGCGAGCATCTCCGCGGGCATCCCGGGACTGAAGGACTGGGGCGGCAGCGCCAAGCTGAGCGGCACCTTCCTGGCGGGCAGCGGCAACGGCGGACAGTGGCTCTTCAACGGGCACAAGAGCGACGACCCCCAGGCGGACCTGGAGGCGAACCTGAAGGACGCGCAGCAGTTCGCCGCGTACCTCAAGGCGAACGACGGCTGCAAGTTCCAGGCCGGCTACAACCCCGGGGCGGCGATGGGAGCCTGCACCCAGGACGCGGCCTCCAAGAAACCCGATCTCGATCCGGAGTTGGCGCCGGACGTCGACATCACCAAGACCTCCATCGAGGCGTCCGGCAACGCGAGCTTCGGCGGAAAGTTCAAGGGCAACGGCAAGGGCGGCAAGGACTCCGGGAAGAGCGACGGCCCCAAGGATCTCGGCAAGATCTCCGGCGAAGTACTCAACGGCACGATGACCGAGGACGTCGTCGTCATGCGGTCCCACAACGGACCGAACGCCGGGAAGATCACCTTCATCTACACCTTCACCGTCAAGGGCTCGGCCGGCGCGGGCGGAGTCGCCACCGGCGAGAAGATGCAACAGGTCTCCGTCACCTACGACGCGGCGGCCTACGACCAGGAGGAGAAGGACGGCGCCCCGCACCGTCCGGAGAAACTGCTCATCACCACCAGCCAGGAAGCCGGGGACGGCACGGGTCTCAAGATCGAAGGAGGCGCCAACGCCGGTCCCGTGACGATCGACGTCGGTGGCGGCGGCGGATCCACCAAGTCACAGATACACACCGAGTCGGCCGAGCTCATCCTCGACAACGACGCCGACAGCACCACCGTCGAGGACTGGCTGCGCGGAAAGGGCAACCCCGCCAAGAACCCGCTGCCCTCCCCCTCGGACGCGGCCGAGGTACCCGACTCCGACGCCAGCGACCTCGAACGGCTCCTGCACGACAAGGGAAAGCTCAGCCGGCTCGACTACAACGCCAACACCGACTGGTGGAACGCCTCGCTCGGCATCGGCTTCGGCCTCTCCGCCGGACAGATCTCCCTCGGCTTCAAGATCTTCGGCATCGAGATGACCCACGAGTCCAAGAACCAGACGATCACCGGCAACCCCACGTACGCCACCGGCCCCAAGAACGGCGGCGCCCGGCCCTGGGTCGAATGGAAGAACTGCACCAAGACCAAGCCCATCCCCACGTAGCGGCTGTCCCGCGCGTACCCTCGCCTGAGACGGCGAGGGTACGGAACATCCCCTGTTCCGGGGTCGGTTGACGAAGGTCGGTTGACGAAGGTCCTTGGCGAAGGTCAGTTGACGAAGGTCAGTTGACGAACGGGACGGCGTCGGCCCGCTTGGCGTGCCAGTTGGTGGTGATGGGCTCGTCGACCAGGACAGTGCTGGGGAGCTTGAGGGAGACGGCGTTGGTCTCGTCGCCCGAGACAGCGATGATGAGCCGGCGGAGCTCCTTGCCGTAGTTGGTGTTGGTCGACTTGGGGCTGATGCCGGCGTAGGCGGCGGTGGAGCCGGAGAGCTTGATGCTGTCGGTGACGGCCTGCTCGGCGGGGGATGCGTGGGTGTCGGGGGCGGAGCCGAAGGCGGCGGACGGAATGGTGCCCTCCAGGTAGCAGGTGATGCCGGGCCTGGCCTTGGCGGTGACGAGGTAGTAGCCGCCCGCCTGTGTCTCCTCGCGGACCTTGAAGGTCAGGTCGTTGGTTCCGCAGGTCTGTCCCCGGCCGTCCTTCCGAGCGGTTTCGGCGGTGGATCCGGCTGATCCGCCGTTGTCCGCGAGAGCGGTGGCGGTGGCCGTGCCCGCGGCCGTGAGGCTCGCCGCGGCGATGGCGGTCAGGACGATGCGGGCGGTACGGGTGGCGAGGCGCGAAAGCATCGGGATCTCCGTGTCGTGGAAGTGTGTTGGTCCAGCGGATCGCTTGGCCTGGCCACAGCTTGTGCCGCGATCCGTCCCGCCCGCCACAACGGGCCGCCACTACGGGACGCTGGAATGCTGGAATGGGCGCTGACCAGCGGAGACAGCAGCTGCCTGGGACATGCCGCCGGGACACGGGAACGGCCGCCGGCGGATCGCCGGCGGCCGTTCGGATTCTGTTGTGCGAGACGCGGGGAGACGGAGGTGCGAGACGGATGTGCGAGACGGATCGGCGAGACAGCGCCGAGGAGCGCCGCCGTGGGATCAGTCGCGGTGGGATCAGTCGCGCCCGAAGATCTTCCTGCTGGAGCCGAGGTGCAGGAAGACGGTCTCCCCCGTGGAGTTGTCGAGACCGTCGTTGTCGGTCACGGCGTACACCTCACCGTCACCGGCCACGGCCAGCCCCTCAAGCTTCTCCTGGGTCCAGCCGTTCGTCGCGCGCAGGTCGGGCAGCACGTCATGGGCGAGCTTCTTCGGCAGCACCGGCAGCTGACCCGAAGGAGCCGCGGACTTGGGCAGGTCGACCGTGTAGACCCGCTTGATCCTGGCGGACGGGCCGTTCAGCTTGTCCCGCTCGATGACCGCGAGCTTGTCGCCGACCACGGTGATCTCGGAGAGGCCGATCCAGTCACCCGGGGTCGTGGTGGTGCCGATCCGGTAGCCGTACCAGCTCCAGGTGCCTGCCGCGACGTCGTACCGGCCGAGCCGGACGACCCCTGCCGGGTCGGTCTTGACCTCACGCTGGAGCGTGGCCCAGACCACCTCGCGGCCGTTGCGGTCGGTGGTGGCGGTGACTCCCTCGAAGCCCTGGCTTCCGAGCCCCGCCGCGAGGTCCGCCGGCAGGGGCACGACCTGCTGGGTCTGTCCGGCGCTGTTGAGCCGTACCAGCTGGTTGCCCGCGCCGGTCTTGCCTTCCACGGCGAGCCAGAAGCCGCCCTGCGGCCGGGCGTAGATGCCCTCCGCGTCGTAACCGACCGGCCGTCCGTCGGCGTCCTTGACGGTCAACGACCTGGTGATGACCGCCGGTTGCCGCGCCGCGTCAATGGTCAGGATCTTGGTGGTGGAGAACGCGGCGTCGGTGACGCTGTAGAGCTGGTGCGACTTCCCGGGTACGGCGGAGAGCGCGCCGAGCACGCCCCAGCCGATCGGCGCGCCGGTGGAGTCCGACGACGAGACGATGCTCGGGAACGCGGGGGTGCCCTTGCCCAGCCGGAAGAGACTCACCGAGGAGCGCACGTTGACGGAGGCGTCGTCCTCCTCGCTGGAGACCGCGAGCAGATCGCGCGACGGGATCGGCAGCAGCCCCTCGGGGCCGTTGGTCGTGGCCAGCACCTGGCGGAAGACCGGGGCGGTCGGCCGGCTCAGGTCGTAGACGGCGACGAAGTTGCTCCGCTCCGAGCCGACGAAGGCGTAGCGCACACCGTCGAACTCGGCGATCGCCAGGCCCTCCGGCTCGGTGCCCTTCTTCTCGGACCTGTCCTCGTTGTGCAGCCCGTAGCGCACGGCGAGCGACTCGAAGCTGTTGCCCGCGTCCCAGACAACCTTGCCGGTCCGGCTGTCGAAGATGGACCAGCCGCGGGTGCCGCCGCGCCAGTCGCCCTCGTTGGCGGTCGCAAGGTAGCGGTCGTCGATCCAGCCGACCGAGTCGGGCTCGCGCGGTACGTCGGTGATCGAGCCGGTCAGGTCGATCGTGCCGTCCTTGACGGTGTCGATGCCCTCGACCGACGCCGTACCGGCGCTGAACGCCTTGGTGATCCTGCCCGTCGGCAGATCCAGCGTGACGATGCCGTTGTTCTCCTGAAGCGTCACCACGAGCTGGTTGTGACGGTTGATGGAGACGTACTCCGGCTCCGGGTCGGTCGGCTCGGTGATCCCGGCGGCGACCAGGGCGGGCAGCGCCTTGCCGTTCGACTGGGTCAGCGGCACGGCCCGGGTACGCCACTGCTTCGGCGAGTCACCCTTGAGGTCGACGATCTGCACGAACCCGGCCGGAAGCTGGGGCAGGTCGCCCTCCTCACCGCCGGGCGGGGTCGCCTCCTCGTCGCGCTCGTTCTCGATCGCGATGGCGGCGTACCGCTTGTCCTTGCTGATCGCGATGGAGTCGGGCTGGCCGCCGAGGTCATGGCTCGCGACCCGTCGGCGGTCGCGCAGCGAGATGACGTCGAGGCGGCCGGACGGATGGATGTAGTCGGCGCTGGTGTTCACCACCACCAGGACGTACTGGCCGACCACCGCCACCGAGGTCGGCTCGTCCTCGACATTGCCGAGTTCGGCCAGCGACAGCGTGCCGAGCCCGCGCGGCTTGTCGGGGTTGCTGAGGTCGAGGAAGCCGATCCGCCGCGCCAACGCGTCGGTGTAGACCAGGGTCCGGCCGTCCTCGCTGACCGCCGAGATCTCGGCGACGGTCGGGGAGGCCGGGTCCTCGCCGGCGGGCCGGTTCTGGAAGACCGGGTAGGTCGCGGTCCGGTCGAAGGCGACCGGCCCCCGCGACTGCTGGTGGGAATCCCGCTGCGACTCCTGGTGTGCGCTCGCCGCGCCCGTCCCGACCAGCATGCCGGCGGCGACAGCTACGGCTGCGAGCGCGGCGTAGGTTCTCTTAGGGGGCATCATTTCTCCGTTGCACGAGAGTGATCGGGCAGGATCGTCCCACCTGAGGGCGAGCACGGAACGGCGTTCGGATGAACAGCCCATAACGGCCCCGCCGGAGCGGCTGTCCGCGCTCCTCGCGTCGCGTATCGCCGCCGATCGCGCACTGTCGGCAAACAATCTTCGCGAGAGCGGCACAGGGACTTCGCACAGCCTCCCGCAGGTGCCGTTACGTTGTTGCACGCTCGATCAAGAGTGCGAACTTGAACAGGCCTCCGGATTTCCTGGTGGCGCAGTCAGCACAGAGAGATCGCGGATGGACTACTGCTCCTCGTGCCGTCGGACCCTCAACGGGGCTCTGGTGTGCCCCGGGTGTGGCGCGTACGCACCGGACATCGCGCCTCCCGACCACCGGCAGGGCGCCGCGGCACCCATGACCGTGACGGCGGCGGAGACGTGGCGGACACGGGAGTCGCCGGCTTCGGCGGACTACTACGGCGCTCCTCACCCCGATGCCGAGATCACCGCCGCCGATGCTTTCGGCGCCTCGCTCGCTCCCGGTGCCTCCGGGGCTTCCTGGGCCTCCGGGGCTTCGGGTTCATCCGGGGCTCCCGGGGACCCGATGGCGGACGCGCCGGACTCCGGGGCGTCCTACGGCTCGGAGCACGCCATCCCCACGACACAGGGCCGCGCCGAGCGGCGCCGCCAGCTGGCGCGCTGGAAGAAGCAGCGGCGCCGGGCCATGGTCGCGTCGACCGTCGCGCTCGTCGGGGGCGGTCTGACCCTCGCCGTGCTGCCGTCCCGGCCTTCGACCGGACAGGACACTCAGGCGTCCGTGACACCGGAACCGAAGGCCACGGCCACGATCGGGACGGACGCCACCGAGACCGACTCGTCGTCCGTACGGCCACGCACCCGCGATCCGCGGGAATCCGGCGGCGGCGCCGACTCGTCCGCGATCACCAGCCCACCGCGTAAGTCCACCACCGTGGTGGCCAGGACCGCCAAGAAGGACCCGGGGCCGACCGCCGTCGCCGCCCGTCCCACAGCGACGACGAGCACGCAGCCGCCGCGCAGCACCGCGCCCGTGACGGCCGACGAACCGCCCGCCGCCGCTCCCCCGGCCTCACAGGCGGCCACGCCTCCGCCCTCTGCCCCTGCCCCGCCCCCGCCCGCCGAAGACTCCGCCGACGACTCCGCCGCGGACACACCGCCCCCGAGCCCCGCGCCGACGACGACGCCTCCTGACCGGCTCTGTCTGCTTGTCCTGTGCATCGGTGGACGGGCCACGTGAGGTGACCGGCGGTGCTCACCGCCCCGTACGCACGGCCTGGGGGTGACACCCCCTGGGGGGTGGTCCTCGCTCCACCCCCCTTCCGGGAGCAGGCCACATTCCCGCGGCATGCCCGACACGGACAAGCTGAGGACATGCCGGTGCGCACGCGTCCGGCCCGTCCGGCCAGTGCGGTCGGTCGGTCAGTCCTGGAGGAGCTCCCGCATGCCCGACAACACCCTTGCCCCGGCTTCCGCTTCCGCCCGCCGCGGTGGCCCCCGGCGGAGTGCCCCCCGACGCAGGGCGGCCACCCTGATCGCCCTCACGCTGGTCGCCGGGCTGGGTCTGCCCGCCGCGTACAGTGGGGCCTACGCCGACGAGAGCACGAGGGCCGGCGGGACGGTCGCGCGGAAGGACACGGAGAAGGACACCCGCGAGAGTGTGCGGAACATGGTCGACGGGCTCGTGGCCGACGGCAAGCGGCCCGCCGCGCTCATCAGTACGCGGGAGCGGGACGGCCGTACGCGCACATACGCCGCCGGCGTCGGCGACCTGGCGACCGGCGCTCCGGTCCCGGCCGACGGGCAGGTGCGTATCGGCAGTAACACCAAGACCTTCACCGCGGTCGTGGTGCTGCAACTCGTCGGCGAGGGAAAGATCGACCTCGACGCGCCGATCGAGACCTATCTCCCGAACCTCCTGCGCGGCGAGGGCGTCGACGGCCGTCGGATCACCGTACGGCAGCTGCTCCAGCACACCAGCGGGCTGCCCGAGTACACCCAGGCCGTGGCCGAGAACTTCGCGGAGTTCCAGTACCGCTACGCCGAACCGCGGGAGCTGCTCGACCTCGCCCTCGAAGGCAGGGCCTCGTTCCCCCCAGGCACCAAGTGGGAGTACAGCAACACGAATTACATCGTCGCGGGGCTCCTCGTCCAGAAGATCACCGGCCGTCCGCTCGCCGAGCAGATCAACAAGCGGGTCGTCGACCGGATCGGGCTCCGGCACACCTACTTCCCGCCGGCCGGTGACATGACGATCCGCGAGAAGCACCCCAAGGGCTACTACGCCGACAAGCCGGGCGCCCCACTGCGCGACGTCTCGGAGCAGGACCCCTCCTGGGGCTGGGCGGCCGGGGCCATGATCTCCACCAACAGCGATGTCAACCGCTTCTTCACGGCCCTGCTCGACGGCCGCCTGCTCAAGCCGGCCCAGCTCAAGGAGATGCGCACCACCGTCCCGGCCGAAGGCGACCCGGTCCCCGGCACCCGCTACGGACTCGGCCTGATGAGCAAGCCGCTGTCCTGCGGCGGCCTCTCCTGGGGCCACGGCGGCGACATCCCCGGCTACGAGACCCGCGGCGGGGTCACGGAGTCGGGCCGGTCCGTCAACGTCACCGTCACTGTCCTGCCCACGGACCTGACGGGGGCGATGGAGGTGGACAAGGCGGTGGACACGGCGCTGTGCCGCTGAGCCCCCTCAGGGGCGCCGTAGGCAGCCGCGGTCCCTCGGACTCACTCGCCTAGCCTCCGTCGCCACCCGCGCGCCGTCGTGCGCGGGCTCGGAGCGCGTAGGTGACCAGGGCGCGGATCGGGGCCGGTGGGCGGCGTACCGTCAGGGCCGTGCGTAGCGGCCGGTCCAGGAGCGACGCGGCGACCGCCGGGGCGAGTGGGGCCAGCGGGGCCGGGAGCCGGGCCGCCAGCAGGCCCTTGTTGGTGGCGGCCCAGAGCGCGCGGCCCGCCTCAGTGGGGGCGAAGTGACGGGTCTCGTAGTCGCGCATCCAGCGCTCCACGGCGGCCAGGTCGCCCGCCGTGTCGCCGCCGGGGACCGGGGACTCGGGCAGGCCGAGGGCGTGAGCGAGGGCCAGGTGGAAGGTGTACGCCGCGTCCCGCTCCGCTTCGGTGGCGGGCCTGGAGCCATGGGTGTCGATGAACCGCAGCGGGCAGACGGTGAAGCAGGCCAGTACGTAGTGCATCAGCTCGGGCGTGATGCCGGGCCGGTCATGGACGCGGCGCAGACCCTCGACGACCCGCCGGCCCTCCGCGCTGTCCAGGCCCTGTCCGATCAGCGTGAACATCGCCACGCCGGTCGCCTTGGCCCGGGCGCGCGGCTCGTTCGTCATCCGGCCGGTGGCGGCCAGTACGCGGGCGATGTCCGGGATGCCGAAGGTACGGACGAAGCCGAGGGTGAGTCCGATCCGGGACTCCTCCGGCATCGTCTCCAGGACGAGTCGCGCGTAGGCGCCGTACGCGTCGCGCGTTCCGGCGGTCATTCGGCGGCGGTGGCGACGGCGAGTGCCTCGCGGGTCAGCGGGGCGTACAGATAGCGGGCGACCCGTACCAAGTGCGCGCGCTCCTGGGCCGGTTCCGCGTCCAGGCCGGGCAGGGGGGCCTGGTCCTCGCGCGGGCGCGGCGGGGTTCCGGCGTTCAGCGCCTCGCCCGCGAAGCGCAGCGCGGCGGCGACGATCAGCGCCGCCCGGTCGGCCTCGTCGAGGCGGGCCCGCTCGGCGACGGCGGTGGCCGCGGTGATCACCGCCGGATCGACCCATGGCCGCAGCGTCAACTGCCCGTCGCGTATCTCCAGTCCACGCCGCGCGGTACGCCACTCAAGGTCCCGGAACGCCAGCCGCTCGGTCCAGGCCGACGGGGGTGCCTCCAGCGCCAGCCGCCGGTCCGCGCGGTACACCAGATCCCACAGCGGACGCAGGGCCTGGTAGTCGTGGCGCCGGCGCGTCCAGGCGGCGACGGCAGGTCCGGCGAACCCCGCGGTGATCAGTACGGCCCCGAGCGCGGCGAACGCGGGGCCCACGGCGGTGCTCAGCCACTCCACGCCGTCGACCTCCGCGAAGGCCGCACCGATCGCGATGAGCTTGCACACCACATAGCCGCAGGCCACCAGCCCGCCGACGGCGATCAGCCGGATGCCGCGGCGCAGCCATCCGTAGGGGAGCCCGGAGGCGTGCCCGGAGCACACCCGGCTGATGTCGATCAGCGCGAAGCCGAACAGCGCCTGGTAGATCACGAGGAACACCGCGATCCCCGGGACCGTCGCGAAGGTGGTGTCGAATGTGAGGGGCGTCTCCGGGCTGACCGCTCCCCCCGTGAAGAACAGGACGATCATCACCGGGACCAGCACGGCGAACACCGCGAGCCGCCGTCGCACCCAGCGCCAGGTGTCGGCCGTCGCCCCGTCCCACACCCGTGAGTTGGTGCGCTCCTTCGGCGGCGTCCACATCCGCGCCAGCACCACGGCGGCGGCGGAGAAGCCCGTAATGCCGAGATAGACGAGCAGGGTCGCCAGGTTCCCCCGGCCCGCGAGCCGGTCGATCAGCCGGTAGAGCACCGGGGACGCCACCACGAACGCGGTCGCCGGGGCCGCGATGGTCACGGCGACGACGAGCAGTCCGTGGGACGGATCCCGCCGCCACGCCCGGAACTTCAGTACGGCCACGACCCAGGCGATGGTGCCGATGCCGAGGTAGACCGCGTTGAACGGCGCCTCGGACATGCCGGACGCGCCGCCCTCAGACATGCTGTCCCTTGCGATGCTCCAGCGCGGGCGCCAGCTGGGACGTCGTCCCGGCACCGGGCGCCAGCACGAGAATGCGCGTCAACTCGGCCCCCAGGATCTCCGCTTCCTCTTCCGCCGCACCATCGTAGTGCGAGCGGCCGAGGACCAGCCGGATCATGTCGGCGTCGATCGTGGGCAGTTCCACATGGGCCGTGTCCTCGTCGGCCGCCGGGGCCTCGGCCAGATGCCCGCAGAGGAGGTGCGCGAGTTCATGGCAGATGATGTGGGCCTGGTGCAGATCCGAGGTCTCCTGCTCGAAGTAGATCACGTCGGATTCCGCGCGGCGTTCGACGAACCCCGACGGCTCGTCCACCCGCATCCGCCGGGGAACGAGCCGTACGGGACGCCCTGACCGGTCGGCGACCGCGGCACACAGTTCCTCGACGGTGCTCAGCCGCGGCAGATCCAGCTCTCTGACCATGGCCCGCATCCGGCGGCGGGTACGTCCAAGATCTCGCACGATCTCCCCATCAGCCAGCCGCCAGTGCCCCAATGGCGTCTGCTGGTATTCGGTCACGCGTCGGGGCGGCCGTCGGGGCGGCCGTCGGGCAGTCCGACCGCCTTCCGTAGTTGTTCCACGACAGTGAGGGCGGCGTCCTGCATTTCCGGCGGCAGACCGGCAGCCCTCATCGCGATACGTTCCACCCGGGCGTCCCGCAACGCCTCGATCTTCCGCAGGTCCCGCTCGACGGCCTGGGCGGTGGCGGAGTCGCTGAAGTAGTCCAGCGGGATGCCGAAGAACTTGGCGATCTTGACCGCGTTCTCCAGGCTGGGTTTCTGCGTGCCCTTGCGGAGGTTCCCGATATACGTGCCGCTCAGGCCGGTCCCCTCGGCGATCTCCGAGTCGCGCCAGGGGCGGCCCAGATCCTTCGGGTAGATCACCGAGA
Source organism: Streptomyces sp. NPDC094034 (assembly GCF_040303865.1). Taxonomy (NCBI): domain Bacteria; kingdom Bacillati; phylum Actinomycetota; class Actinomycetes; order Kitasatosporales; family Streptomycetaceae; genus Streptomyces; species Streptomyces sp. NPDC094034. Next base: position 83,453 of record NZ_JBEOUD010000009.1, read on the forward strand.
TCACCCGCCGGAAGCGAGCGGCGAAGTCCAGCGGCTCCGATGGCTCGCCGCTGTCCCCACGGTCCCCACTGTTGCCGGCGTCGCCGGCGTCGCCAGATCGCAGAGCCGACGCTTCTGAGCGTGGAGAATCGGTGGCCATGTGCCGGATCATAGAACTCTTCGGCCATCGGCGGGGATCACACCGCCCTACCGATTTACACGATCGTTGCGAATAAGCGGGCCAAAAGACGCATCGCGTGCGGAATCACTGTCGTCCATCAGCCGTGTAATCAACAATAGTTGACTTCTGCTCGGCCCAGGTAGCAGGATCGACGACGCTGGCGCGTGCACGTCATGGGAGACCCCGAAGCGGGACCTGACACCGCGGGCGCTGGGCACCGCTGCCCCACGGGGGTGGGCAACAGTGCCCGGAGCCAGGTTGCCAGGGCCTGTCCTGAGGCCCTCATGGCGCGCTCGCCACGGCTGCGGCCGGGCGAGGGCGGCCATGAGGGCCTGGGGTGGCCGGACTGTGCGCGTCAGACCGCTGTACGGGCCGCGCAGGTCAGACCGCTGTACAGAGCGTGCGCGTCAGACCGCTGGACGGGTCGCGCAGGTCAGACCGCTGTACGGGCCGTGCGCCTGCGGGCCACGACCAACAGCGCGGCGCCTGCCGTGAGTACGCCCGCACTCGCCGGGGCGATCAGCGCCGTACCGCCGCTGCCGGTCCTGGCCAGGGCGCCGGTGCCACCGCCCGCGGTGCCCGCGGCACCTGTCGTGCCCGTGGTGGTGTTCGGCTGTGCGGTCGCGGTGACCGTGGCCTGGGGCTCGGGCTCGTTGCCGCCCGAACCTCCAGAACCGCCCGCCGAATCGCCGTCGCCCGCGGGGTCCGTCACCCGCACGGTGAAGAACGCCTTGTCGTTCGCCTTGTTGGTGTCGAACGTCAACTCCGCGCCCCACTCGGACATATGACGTACGACACCGCGGGTCGTCTCCGGCGCGTCCGCGCCGACCTTCAGCACGAACGGCAGCGTCGCGACCTTGCCCACCGGGAACGGGGAGCCGATCCAGCAGAGGTACGCGGGAGCCTCGGGATCGGGGTCGACCGTGCCGTCACCGTTCCAGATGCGGCAGCGCTCCGGCACCTTCACCGCCGTCGTGCCCTTGGGGATCTCGACCAGCAGCGAGATCTGGCCATCGGTGGTGATGAGGTCGACGGAGGCGGGGCCGTCGTTGCGGATCTTCGCCGCCAGGGTGACGGTGTCGCCGGGATCGGCGGTGACGGTGTCCCCGGTGACATCGAGATCGGCGGTGTTGACCGCGTTGACGATCCATCGCCACCGGTCCGTCAAGGACTCGCCGGGCGGAACGCTGCCGTCCGGAACGAGCGCGAGCACAGGCCCGGGGCCGTCGCCGCTCTTCGCGTGCGTCGGCACGGTGGCGCCGAGGGGGGTCACCCGGTAGTCCACGAACTCGAAGAGCGCCGTCTTCTTGACGTCGAACCCCACGGACGTGGACAGCCGGTACCGCTTGCCCGGCTCAACGGGCGTGCTGATACGGCACACCGCCTCGGGCAACTGCCGCCCGTTGCCCGACGGAAGGTCGGTGGTGCCGTAGACGCAGTTCGAGAACCGCTGGGCGAAGCCGAGTTCGTGCGAGGTGCCGAGCCGCAGTTCCACGCCCTGGGCCGTCAGCGACCCGGTGTTGGCGACGGTGATCGGGGCGTCGAGCGTGCTGCCGGGCCGGGCGGTCTCCGTGTCGGGGAGCCGGCTCACGACCAGCGCCACCGCGCCGACGGTGACCTTCACGGTGGTGTCGATGACGGTCGCGTTGGAGGACGTCGCGTAGACCCGGGCGGTGCCCGTCGTACCGAGCGCGGCGCCCGGCTTGGCCCTCATCTCGATGAGCCCGCCCGCGTAACCGTCCGGAGCGATGTCCCCGACCGGCCAGGCGCACTCGTCGTCCGGGCAGCCGGAGCCGAGGACATCGGTGAAGGCGGAGATGCCGGACACGTCGATCTTGACGACCACGTCCTTGGCGGTGCCGCCCTCGGGGTCGCCCGGGACGCCCCAACTGATCTGCGGCGGATCGCTCTCGGCGGGCTGCGGCAGACCGACCTCGTCGCGGACGACGTGCAACTTCAGGACGGGACGCTCCGCTTGGGCGACGGCCGCCGAGCGGCCCGCCTGGGCGGCGCTTCGCGGGCCGCTCGCATCGGCGGCGGGCGGCGACGAGCGGGATGGGTCCGCCTGGGCGGGGGAACCGACGAGCGCGGCGCCGAGGAGAACGATCGCGACGGCGGCCGGGGTGGCGGACCATCGGCGTCGGCTGGGTGGTGACATCGCACGAATACCTTTCCGTTCACCGGACGTTGGCTTCCAGATGTCCTGTGCGACAGATGGGATCCGCGAATGGTTGTGCGGAGGTGAGCGCTCCGTTCACCGGGGCGGAGCGCGGGGACGGCTCAGATCGTCATCGCCTCCTGTATCCAGCGGTTGACGCGGTACGGCAGCCACCACTCCACTTCGCCCACCGCGAGAACGAGACGTTCGGCGCGGAAATCGGCGAGCGCGTCCGCCGGCACGGAGGCCGCGGGGGCGCCGTACGCCAGGTGCTCGATCGCCTCCTGGTAGTGCGGCTCGTCGACGGTGAACCGGCGGAGATCCCCCCAGCGGCGGTCGCGGATCTGGACGAAGCCCGGCCCCTGCCGCCAGAGACACTTGCCGAGGTAGTGCCCATGGCGCCAGGTCCGCAGCGCGTCGTCGGCCGCCGCCGGGTCCACCCCCTCGATCCGCCGCGGCGGCTGGAGGTGGCTCAGGAGCCGGCTGATCTCCTCGGCGGCCGTCGGCCCCCGGTCCGGATCCGGGCGCAGGTCCCACTCGACCAGTACCGCACGGGCCGTCAGATCTCTGACGAGGCTGAGGGTGCGTACGGCACGGGCCGCCCCCTCCGGCGTTCCGGTGTCCGTGAGATCCGCGACGCCGGACAGCCGGACGCGGCGCGCGCCCAGTTCCCACAGCCGGTCGCACTCCTCGGGGACGTGGCCGGTCAGCGCGATGTCGCCGAGGAACATCCCCGGCAGCGCGCAGGCGACAGGGTCGTAGTCACGCCAGACGGTGGCGGACGGGGTGAGGGTGAGGGTGGATCCGGAACCGGACACGGAACCGGACCCGGAACCGGAGCGGGAGCTGGAACCGGACCCGGAGCTGGAGCTGGAACGGGAACTCATCGGACTGGCCTCCTGGTGCGCCCGAACGGACTGACGGATCAGACGACGGATCAGACGACGAATCGGACAACGGATCAGACAACGGTCATGTGCGGCTCGGCGGGTGCGGAGGCGGATACCGGCGCAGGCACCGGCGCCCCCGCATCGTCCCCGTCCCCCTCCACCCGAGCCGCGTGCCTGTGCCGCATGAAGTCCAGCCGCAGCAGGTCCTCGTTCACCGCCGACGGCGCGATATGCACGTACTGCCCGTTGTCGGTGAAGACCAGCCCGAGCGCCACCCAGCGATCGAGCAGTTCTCGCACCTCGTCCTCCTGGAGCGCCCCGCCCGGCACCCGGCCCGCCGCCTTGCGGGCGAGGGCCGCCGGCGCGTGCGGCTGGTCCAGCAGCCGGAACGCGGCGATCTCGTACGGGTCGGTCAGCTCCATCGCCCGCCACTGGAACGCCCTGCGCTTGCTGACCAGGACGATACGGTCGCCCAGATCGGCCTGGGTGAGACGCGCGTCGGCGTGGTGCTTGCGCCATGCGGCGAGCGCGGCGTTGAGCGCGGTGACCGTGGGTTTGCCGATGCCACGCTCCGGCGCCTCGAAGACATAGGCGAGACCGTAGAGCTCCTCCTCCGGCAGGTCGTAGGTGAAGCGGTAGTGCGCCTCGGGACGCAGCCCGGAGAAGCCCAGTTCGGGCCGGTTGAAGTACGGGCTGAACCGCTCGATGGCGATACGGGCGGAGAGGTCGACCGGCGGATTGAGGTGTTCCAGCGCCGGTATCTGCGCGATGACCGGGTCGTAGTCCTCCGCGCTCTCCCCGGGGAAGCCGTGCAGATAGTTCCAGGACACCGACAGTCCGGTCTCCGCGCCGTCGCGGAGCATGCGTACGTTCTGGCAGCCGCTGACGCCCTTGTCCATCAGGTCCAGCACGCGGCTGTTCAGGCTTTCGATGCCCGGCTGTACGTAGATCAGGCCCGCGTCGGAGAGCGTACGGAGCTGGGCGCGGCGCATATTGGCCTTGATCTCGATATGCAGCCGCAGGTCGTACCCGCTCTCGATGATCCGGGGCAGCACGGTGGAGAGGTAGCCCATGTCGAGGATGTTGTCGACCACGTACATGTCCAGTACGCGGTGGCGGCGGGCGAGTTCCATGATCTCGTCGTAGAAGGTGTCCGGGCTCTTGCTGCGGAACTGCATGAAGGAACCGTTGAGTCCGCAGAACGTGCAGTGGTGCTTCTCGCCCCACCAGCAGCCTCTGGCGCCCTCGACCACGAGTTTGGGCTCGACCCAGTTACGGGCCACGGAGGCGCCGAGGCGTTCGAAGTAGCCGCTGTAGTCGGGCGGCAGGATGGTCGCGGGAGGCAGCGGGCTGGTGGCCATCGGGTTGGCGGTGCTCACACCGTCCGGGTCGCGGTGGCACAGCCCGGCGACGGTGGAGAGGTCCGGGTTCTCGCCGAGCGCCGCCAGTAACCCCGGAAACGCGGCCTCGCCCTCACCTCGTATCACGTAGTCCACGAACGGGAAGTTGCGGTGGACCGTGGCGCCCTGTTCGCCGTCGCAGTTCGCGCCGCCGATGACGGTCACGATGTGCGGCGCCAGCAGCTTGACCTGGCGGGCGGCCGCGAGCGCGGCGGTGTTCTGCTGGAAGGTGGAGGTGAAGCCGACGACCTCGGGAGCCTCGTCGACGATCCGCCGGGCGATCTCGGATACGAACTCCGGTACCAGCTGGTGCAGTTCACGGGTCATCCGCATCCGGGACGCGCCGAGCTTCCCCTTCATCGCGGCGGCGAACTCGGCGTCCCGCCAGGCGGGGTCGTCGTACAGCGCGGAGGAGAAGACCCAGTCGCCGCAGCCCATGAAGTAGGACGCCAGCGCGTAGTACTCGTAGTCCTCGGCGGTGAATTCCATGCGCCGGGTGATCCAGTCGGTGAATTCGAGGTTGGCGTGCAGGACTTCGGCACTGCCGCCCGGCACGTGCTCGTCCACACTCCGCTTGAGGATTCCCAGGGCCAGCGACGGAAGGTCGATGGGCGACCAGGGCATGTTGACCAGCAGTACGCGCATGTCAGCTCCTCGTGGGACAGCCGGAAGACGGAAGGGGGCGGAAGGGGGCGGAAGGAGGGTCCGGGGGGAGGGCGTTTCGGACGACCGACCGCGGTCGTGGCGGTACGCGACCGGCCGGCCCGGCATCGGTGGCCGCCGGGCCGGCCGGCCTGGCTCGGATCAGTCCTCTTCCGCGTCTTCCGCGTTGCGGAACGGGATGGTGACCGTGACGCCGACGCTCGGCTTCCGGTTCTCCTCGTCACCCTCAAGCGGGTCGTTGTGGATGATGTCCTTCTGCATGGGCGGTTCTCCTCTCGGTGTGTCCGGCGGTACCTGTCCCGGCCGCCGCCGCGGTGCGGGCGCGGCCGGAATCCCCCCTCCGGTCGGCGGGGGGCGTCTTGGGGTCGCGGTACGGTCCGTGCGGCGCCTGTGGCGCGCGGGGGCCGCGCAACTCGCGGTCGAGGAAGACCACGGCACGGCGCAGTACGGCGACGTGGTCGCCGCCCTCGTAACCGTCGTGCCCGCTGTCGAGCCACATCGACTCGTGGCGCGCTCCGGCGGCGCGGAGGGCGGCGAGGTAGCCGCGTACCTGGCCGGGCGGGCACTTGGCGTCCCGGGTCGCGGCGACCACCAGCAGCGGCGCCCGTACCCGCGACGCGTACTGGATGGGCGAGCTGCGCGCGTACGCCTCGGGCACCTCGTCGGGTGTGCCCCCGTACAGACGCTCGTCCAGGGTGCGCAGCGCGGGGGTGGTCGTGCGGTAGGCGGCGACGCCGTCGGCGACGGGCTTGACGGCGACGCCCGCCCGCCACAGTCCGGGGTGGGTGCCGAGGGCCAGCAGGGTGAGATAGCCGCCCCACGAGGTGCCCCAGAGTCCGACGGCGTCGGGGCGCGCCAGACCGCGGCCGATCAGATCGGCGCGGACCGCCACCAGGTCCTCGACCTGGGTGAGCCCCACGCCCGCGCCGAAGGCCCGGCGCCAGCGCGGTCCGTAGCCGGTGGAACCGCGGTAGTTGACGCGCGCGACGGCGAAGCCCGAGGCCACGAGTGAGTGCACGACACCGTCGTAGGCGTCGCGGTCGTGGTCGGCGGGGCCGCCGTGTACGAGGAAGACGACGGGCGGCGGCGTGCCTCGGCCCTTCCCGAGGCCCGGGCGCTCATCGAGGCCCCGGCCCTTCCCGAGCTCCCGGCCCTCATCGAGACTCGGGCGCTCATCGAGGTCAGGGCCCTCCGGCAGGCTGAGCCATGTGTGCACAGGGCCGTCCGGGGTCGGCGTCCACAGGTCGCGGTGGTCACCCGGCACACGCCCGGGCACGGTGCCGAGGGCGGGCAGCGCGGTACCGGCGGTGGAGTGCATACGTGGCGGGTGGGCCGTATCCGTCCACAGGTAGTGCACGTCGCCGCCGGCGCGCGGCGCCGCGTCCAGCAGACTGCCGGGAGGCGTCGGCACGCGCGTGAGGGTGCCGGTGTCGAGCCCGGCCCGGTGCAGGGTACTGCGGCCGTGGCGGTCCTCCCTGATCAGGACGGAGCGACCGTCGCCCTGGCCCTCGCCCTCGCCCTCGCCCCCGGGGTACCAGCGGGCGGTGATCTCACTGTCGAACGCGCACCACGCGTACGTACGGATCCCGGTCTCCGGGCGCCAACTGGCCAGCAGATAGCGGTCGTCGTCCTCGCGTACGAGCAGCAGTTCGTCGCGTTCCGCGGTGGGTGCGAAGCCGAGCGACCAGAGTCTGCCGTGTGCCCCGGAGCCGGAGAGCACGGCGCGCGGTGTGCCGTCCGTGCCGAGAACGGTCACGGCGTGCGCGGAACCGGCCGGGCCACTGATCGCCAGCAGACCGGCCGTGGCGGTGATCCCGGACAGTGTGGCGTGCCGGTCGACGCGCGTCACCTCGCGTGCGAAGCCGCCGCGGCGGCCCAGATGGACGCTGGTCGTACGCCCGTCCCCCAGCCCCATGGCGACCCTCCCGTCGTCGCTCACGGCCAGCCCGCGCGGGGTCCCCCGGGGCACGCCGGTCAGTCCGGGGAGGTCGGGTCCGCCGTGGAAGGGCTGGAACCGCCACCCTCCCTCGCCGTGCGCGTCCTCGTCGAACCACCACACGTTCGCGTCCCGGTCGATCGTCCCGTGCAGGGTGCCTCCCGGCCGGTCGGTGACCTGGCGGGCCCGGCCGGTCGCGGCGTCCCACGCGAAGACCTCGCACCGGCCGTCCGCGTCGGCGGTGAACGCCATGAGCGCGGGATCGGCGGCACAAACCTCGGGCAGGGCGGCGAGATAGACCTGGTAGCGGGAGCGGGTCACGCGCCTCGCCCCCTCGTCGGTACGTGACTCGTCGGCACGTGACTCGTCGGCAGGTCGCTCGCCGGAACACCCCGCGCCAGTACGCGCTGGGCGCCGAACGTCGTATGGAGTGCCAGGAGGGCCAGCACTCCGGCGCACACGAGAGCGGGTACGGCGGCCCCCGCGTGTGCCGTCAGCAGCCCCGCCGACGCGGGCGCCATGGCGGCGGCCCCGCCCGCGGCGGTGGCGAGCACGGAGCCGGCGCGGGCCTGGAGTTCGGGCGGTGTCCCTTGGATGGCACGAGCCTGGAGGATCACGGTGGCGAGCGGCATGATCAGGCAGAACCCGCCGAACAGCGCTCCGTACGTCCACGGTTCCCCGGCCGTCGCGAGCGCGGCGGCGAGCGGGATCATCAGCCACGACACCGCCACCACCGTCCACGAGGGGCTGAGCCGACGGACGAGCCGGGGCGCGGCGAGCGAACCGGCGAGTCCGGTGGCGCCGGACAGTGCCAGGACCAGACCCATGGGCGTGCCGCCGTGGCCGCTTCCCTGCAAGGTGAAGACGGCGTCGTAGTACAGCGCGGCCAGCACGCCGTTGACGGCGGTGGTCCACACAAGTACCAGCCGCAGCAGGGGCGTTGCCCGGACGAGCCGGAACCCGGCGCTCGCCTCGGCGGCCAGGGCCGACCAGGTGCCCCGTACGGAACGACGCGCGGAAGGACCGCCGGAACGAGGCGCGGAAGGACCCTCGGAGCGACCCCCGGAGCGAGGCCCGGGGGGACCCCCGGAGCGAGTCGCGACGCCATCCGCCTTGAGGTTCGAACGCATGGCCCGGACGCAAGCGGCCGTGACGGCGTACGAGACGGCGTCCAGCACGAAGGGCAGCGCGCGCGAAGCCTGGTACAGCATGCCGCCCAGGGCGGGTCCGGCGACCAGGGCACCCCGGTCGCCCGCCTCCAGCCCGGCCACGACGCGTGGCAGGTTCTCGGGCGGGGAGATCAGGGCCACCGTGCCGCGCGCCGCCGCCTCGTAGCAGGCGGTGGCGGTACGTTCCACGAGCACGGCGGCGAGCAGATGGACCAGCGACGGCCGTCCTTCGGCGACGGCCAGGGCCACGGCCACGGATCCCATCGCGAGCGCCGAGACCACCGCCGACCAGAACATCACCGGCTTTCGCGCGCCCCGGTCGGCAGGTACGGCGACGAGCGGGCCGAGTACCAGCCCGGTCGCCGTGGACACCCCCGCGACCAGCCCCACCACCGCGGGCGAGTAGCCGAGCCCGAGAAGCAGCAGTGGCAGGACGACGCCGGACGCCTGGCTGCCGAGGGAGTCGGCGGCGTTCGCACACCAGAAGAGCCGGACATCACGAGTGGTGGCGGGCAGAGAAGATCCCACGCGCTGCCCTCCCCGTTTCCGCCGTCGTCAGACTCGAAGTCACCTGCGAAGTAGCGCTGTGCTCGACAAAGATGCGCAGAGAAAGATGCGCAGAAAACGTGCAGGAATTGCAACGCTCGGGAGCCTAACCAGGCGTCGATGTGAAGAACAAGGACGCCCGAACGAGGGCGGGTTCGTTTTCGCACGGCCGCCACGGGGGTACGCCGGGACCTCCGTACAGCAGCATCGGGACGGTCGGTTCTTACCGCGTCCCGCGCCCGCGATCACCGCGCCCTGCGTGACGAATTCGGATCACCGACGGCACGGCGCCGGGGATTCCGGCTTCACTTTGGCATTCGCGGCCCCGGGGGAATCGTCCGCGGGGGTGGAGACCCGTGGAGATCGTCGGCCGGATCGTCCGCGACTGGACCGGACATAAGCCGGAATTCGCCGCTCCGCGCGGGGTACGGCGTCTGAACAGCGCGGGGAACGGCGCGGGAAGGCGTCGCACGGCCGGGACCACACGGCGCGGTACGACGCCCGGCCACGCCCGTCGGACACCTTCCCCGCACGGCTGTCACCCCGGCCCCCGACGGCGTACGGAGCCTTCCCGGTGGTGAAGGCAGCCACCTCGCGTCCACGCGCAGGGCGACGCGTACGAGCGCGCGTCGCGCCCGTACGGAAAGGACTTCGGCGGACGCGCGCCGGCGCACGCGACATCCGCGATCCCACTCCCGGGGTCGAGACCGCCCCGCGATACGCGCTCAACTTATTGGCCGGAAACGAACGCGATGCCCGGCCCCGGTATCGACCACGTCGGGCCGGACGGACCGCACCGGCTCACCGCACCGGCTCACCGCACCCGTTCACCGCGCCAGGCGCGCGCAACGGCGGACGCTCCGGGCGATCACCAGCGCACGGGGAGGGTACGCAGTCCGCGCAGCAGGCTGGGTCGCCACTCCGGGGCGGCGGAGGCGTCGTCGAGCGCCAGGTCCGGGAAACGCTCCAGCAGCGCGGGCAGCGCGATGGAGACTTCGAGCCTGGCGAGCGGTGCGCCGAGACAGTGGTGGATGCCGTGGCTGAAGGCGAGCTGAGCACGGTTCGCGGCGGGGTCACGGCGGATGTCGAACCGCTCGGGGTCCGCGAAGCGCGCCGGATCGCGGTTGGCGGCGGCGAGGGAGAGCACGACGCGCTCGCCCCGCGGTATCGGCGTACCCGCCAGCGTGACGGGCTCGGCGGTGTAGCGGTACGCGGCGATCTGCGCCGGCGGCTCATAACGCAGCGTCTCCTCGATCGCCCCCTCCATCAGCCCGGGATCGGCACGCAGCGCGGCGAGTTGATCCGGGTGCCGGAGCAGCAGATGGACGGCGCTCGAGAGGAGATTGACGGTCGTCTCATGCCCGGCGACAAGCAACAGGAAGGCCATGCCGAGGAGTTCGTCGGGCGCGAGCCGGTCGCCGTCCGCGTCGTCGGAGTCGTGAGCCCGGACGAGGGCGTGCAAGAGGTCGGCGTCCTCCTCGGGGGCGAGACGGCGCTTCTCCTCGATGAGTCCGCCGAGATACTCCGTCATCGCGGCCGCACCGGCCATCGCGGCCTCCGCGTCGGTGATGGCGACGATCGCGCTCGACCAGCGGTGAAAGGCCTCGCGGTCGGCGGCCGGGACGCCGAGGAGATCACAGATGACGGTGATCGGCAGCGGAAAGGCGTACGCGTCGACAAGATCGCCCCCGCCTGCGGGGGCCATGGCGTCGAGAAGGTCGGCGGCGACGCGCCGCACACGCGGTCCCAGCTCCGCGATGCGTCGGGCGGTGAACTGCCGTGAGACGAGCGCGCGGAGCCGGGTGTGATCGGGCGGGTCGACCTGGAGCATGTTGCGGCCGATCGCGTAACCGCCGTCGCTGTCGAACTCGGCGGAGTGCCGGATGTCATTGCGCAACCGCGAGTCGCCGAGCCCGGCTCGGACGGCGTCGTATCCGAGCACGAGCCAGACCCCTTCACCTCCGGGCATCCGTACGCGCCGGACGGGTCCTTCGGCCCGGAGTGCCTGATAGGCGGGGTAGGGATCGGCGAAGAAGTCGGGGGCGGCGGAGGCGAGTTCGGTGAGGTGGTCTGCGCGCATGGTGACTCCCTGGAGTAATCGGGGACAGTTCCCCGCTTCCACCCCGAGCGTACCAAGAACCGGGGACACCTCCACGCTTCGGGCCGCCGCCGTCCGGGCGTTCGCGCCCCCTCCTCATCGGCTCGGCGCGGCGGGTGTCGGTCCTTGGCGGAGCGGGCGGGTGGCAGGATCGCCCTGGGCGACCGTAGGAGTTGGCTGGTGCGTGGGCAGGCATGGCAAAGGTTTCGTTCTTCCGGGCGGCAGCGGGGTGGTCGGCGCAGAGCCGTGACGGTCGCGGTCGCGGTGGCCGTGGGCGTCATGACGCCAGGTGTCCTGGCGCCGCCCGCGGCGTTCGCCGCCGCCAGGCCGGACACCGTCCAGCAGGGCCTGAACGCACTGGTACGCGCCGACGGCCTGCCCGCCGCGCTGGCCGACGTCAAGGATCGCGAGGGCCGCACCCGTACCTACACCGCGGGGGTGGGCGACCTGGCCACCGGGGCGCGGGTGCCCGCCGACGGACAGGTGCGGATCGGCAGCAACACCAAGACGTTCACCGCGGTGGTCGTGCTGCAACTGGTCGGCGAAGGGAAGATCCGCCTCGATGCCACGGTCGACACCTATCTGCCGGGCCTCGTCCGTGGGGAGGGCATCGACGGACGCCGCATCAGCGTCCGTCAACTCCTCCAGCACACCAGTGGACTTCCCGAGTACGAAGACCTCGTCGTCGACGGCATCCTTCAGCACCGGTACTTCGAACCCCGCGACCTCCTGGACATCGCGTTCCAGCGCAAGGCCGACTTCTCCCCCGGGACGAAATGGGCGTACAGCAATACGAACTACGTGGTGGCCGGCCTGATCGTCCAGCAGGTCACCGGCCGGCCGCTCGCCGAGGAGATGGACCGGCGCGTCATCAAACGCGTCGGGCTGCGGCACACGTACTTCCCCGCTCCCGGTGACATGACCATCCGGGAGCCCCATCCCACGGGCTACCACAGGGAATCAGCGGGCGCGCCTTCGCGCGACGTCACGGAGATCGACCCCTCCGCGGGCTGGGCGGCGGGGCAGATGATCTCCACCAACTCCGACCTCAACCGTTTCTTCACCGCGCTCCTGACCGGCCGCCTCCTCCCGGCGGCCCAGCTCAAGCAGATGCGCACGACGGTCCCCGTCGGAGACACCGGCGTCGGCTACGGATTGGGGCTCGTGAGCAGGCCGCTGTCGTGCGGCGGTGTCTACTGGGGGCACGGCGGCGACATCCCGGGATACGAGACCCGGGGCGGAGCCACCGACGACGGCCGCGCCGCCGCCGTCGCGGTGACCAGCATCCCGACCGACGGGGCAGCCACGAAGCATCTCGACGGTGTCGTGGACACGGCCCTGTGCCGCTGAACCGAGCCTTCCGGGGGACTGGCGGTGTCCCGGGGAGACGCAGGTCACGTTCCGTCATGTCACACCGCGCCGGTCGCTCACGTCAGATCTGTGTAGGCATCGACAACGACGGAGGAGTTCGCCATGAGCGCCCGTTTGAACATGTTCGAGAGCCCGACCGCGGGAAAGGTCTGGAAGCACATCATCTCGGCGGGCAAGGCGCTCGCCGACTCGTCGCTGCCGGCCGCGACGCAGGAGCTGGTGAAGATCCGCGCGAGTCAGATCAATGGGTGCAGTGTCTGCCTCGACATGCACACCAAGGAAGCCGCCGCGGCGGGCGAGACCTCGGTGCGGCTCAATCTGATCGCGACGTGGCGGGAGGCCACCGTCTTCACCGAGGCCGAGCGCGCGGCCCTGGAGTTGACGGAGCAGGGCACTCGTCTCGCCGACGCGGCCGGTGGCGTCACCGACGAGGCCTGGGCGAATGCCGCCAAGCATTTCGACGAGGAACAGCTTGTCGCTCTGGTGTCGGTCATCTCCGTCATCAACGCCTTCAACCGCGGGAACGTCATCATCCAGCAGCCCGCCGGCGGCTACCGGCCCGGCCAGGCCGGCTAGGCCGGGCGCTGTCTGTCCCAGGACTGTCCGGACCGGCGCCCGAGCCCGCGCCGTGCCATCGGCGGGGGCTCGGGCGCCGGGCCCCCGCCGATGGCTTCTACTCCCACTCCACCGTGAGCGTCGCTCCCGCCCCCGACCTGAGGAAGACATACGCCGTCGCCGCGGGCGCGGCAGCCAGGCGCAGCCGGGCCTGGGTGATGCCCGTCGGATTGACCGTGGTGAAGGCCGTGGACGACGTCGTTCCGGTGGTGAAGGCGCCGATCTCCGCCGCCTCGGCCGTCGACGCGGGGGCCGACCAGTCGTCGGCGGCCGTCGCGCAGGTCGCGCCGAAGCAGCCGGTTCTGATGTCGACGACGAGGCGGTTGCCCGCCGCCCATGGGTCACCCGCGCCGCTCGCACGCGTCACCGTCACAAACGCCCGTTTCACGCGCGCGCCGTCCGGGACGGACGAGGTGTCGAACGAGAACAGGGACCGGTTGTGGAGCCCGTCCGTGCCCCGGCCGACCGCGACCCCCAGGCTTCCTTCGAGCGTGCCGACGGCCGCGTTGGCTCCGGTGGCGGATGCCTTCACATAGCCGTCGTCCGCGGCCAGGCTCGGCAGTACGACGCTGCCCCCACCAGGCTCGGGGCCGGGGCCGGGGGATCCGTCGCCCGCCAGGTCCCAGAACAGGCCGATCCGGTACGAGGCACACAGCCCGACATCGAGGATGTACGCGCCCGCCGTGCCGCACTGCTCGGCGCCGGGGCCCGGGTCGACCGGCTGGCCGTGGCCCATACCGGTCAGCGAGTACGTCTCCACCACGTCCCGCCCGGCGCCGTCGCGGTACACAGCGTGTGGATAACCGGCCACGGTATCCGTGGCGTCGGGCGTCGCGTCCGTACCGTGAACGGCGGTCCACTGCTCCACCGTCTCCGTCAGATTGGCCGGGACGACCGTCGTGTCCGCCGTGCCCTGCCAGACCGAGACCGTGGGCCGGGGTCCGGCGTAACCGGGGTACGCGGCACGGACCTTGTCGGCCCAGGCCGCGGGCGACAGGTTCGTCCCCGGATTCATGCAGCCGTACGCGCCGATCACGCTCGTCGCGCACGCGTACGGCAGCCCGGCCACCGGTGCTCCGGCGGCGAAGACGTCCGGGTAGGCGGCGAGCATGACGTTGGTCATCGCGGCCCCCGCGGACAGCCCCGTCGCGTAGACCCGGGCGGAGTCGCCGCCCAGATCGCTCTTCATCCGGTCGGTCATCTGCTTGATCGACAGCGCCTCACCCGCGCCGCGCGCGATGTCACCGGATTCGAACCAGTTGAAGCAGGAGTTGAGGTTGTTGGCCGACTGCTGCTGAGGCAGCAGCAGCGCGAAGCCCCACTGGTCCGCCCACTTCGTCCAGCCGGTCTCCGTGTCGTAGGCCGCCGCCGACTGCGTACAGCCGTGGATCGCCACGACGAGGGGCCGGCCGGCGGGCAGGCCGTCCGGGACGTAGCGGAACATCCGCAGATTGCCGGGGTTCGTACCGAAGCCCGTGACTTCGGTGAGCGTCGCGGTCGGTGCCTGGACCCCCGCCTCGGCCCCCGCGTCCGCCCGTACCTCCGCACGTACCTGGGCCCGTACCTCCGCCCCCGCGTCCGCCCGTCCTACCGCCCCCGCCTCGGAGGCGAACCCCGGGCCGCCCGCGCCGAGCAGCGCGACCAGCAGCGCGAGCAGCGTCCCCGCCGTGGTCAGCCGTCGTGCCGCGCCCGTCCCCTCACCTCGTCGCGCCCTGTCCCGTACAGCGGTTCTCGTCGCTGGTCGCTTCGTCCAGGTGCTCTCCCGCATCGCGCCTCCCTCGTGTCCGTCTCCCTTGACGGGATACGGACACTAGGGGCGCGCTCGGGCCGCGCAGCACGGCCCGGACCGCCATCAATCCCGCGAAGACGTGGGCCCCGGCCATATGGACACCGGCTGAACGGAATCCTCCGCCGCCCCTGCCCCTGCCCCTGCCCCCGGCTCCGGCCGCCCGGCCCCCAGCTCCGGCCTCTGCCGGATCCCGAACTCCCGCCGCAGAGCCGAAAGCGCCGCGAGATGGCCGGACATGCCATGGACACTGGGCCCCGGCGGAGTCGACGCCGAGCAGAGATAGACCCCCGGCAGCGAGGTCCGGTAGGGGTCGAGCCGGGGCGTGGGGCGCAGCAGCGACTGTTTGAGGGTCATCGCCCCGGCGCCGATGTCCCCGCCCACGTAGTTCGGGTTGTACGCCTCGTACTCGGCCGCCGGGATCCCGCGCTGGGCGACGATGGTGTCCGTGAACCCCGGCGCGTACCGCTCGATACGCGCGCGCACCCTCTCCAACGGATCGGTGTCGTCGCCGTTCGGTACATGCGCGTACGCCCATACCGGCCGCTTGCCGGGCCTGGCGCGCGCCGGGTCGGTGGCCGCCGGGTCGACCAGCAGAACGAAGGGTTCGGACGTGGCGATGCCCTTGGCCGTCAGGGTCTCCTGGCGGAACATCTCCGCCTGGGTGCCCGCCAGATGGACCGTACCCGCCCTGCCGACCTCCGGGTTGGCCCACGGAATCGGTTCCGATACCAGGAAGTCGGCCTTCGCCGCCCCCGGCCCGTAACGGAACGCGTCGAGCCGGCGCCGGTAACGCGCGGGCAGCCGGTCACCGGCGATGGCGGTGAAACCCTTGGGACTGGTGTCCAGGAACACCGCCTTCACCTGGCCGAGTTCCCGCAGATCCGCGATGGGGCGGCCGGTGTGGAACCTGCCGCCGTGCGCGGTGATGTCGGCCGCCAGCGCCTCCGCGATACGGGCGCTCCCGCCGCGCGGCACCGGCCAGCCGGTGCCGTGCGCGAGATGGCCGAGCAGCAGGGCGACCCCGGCCGAGGCGAGGGTGGGCAGTTCCCCGATGGAGTGCGCGGCGACGCCCGCGAGCAGGGACTTCGCCCGCTCGCCCGCGAACCGCCGGGCGGCGAGCGGGGTTCCGTGCGCCAGCGCTCTGGTGGGGAGGAGCAGCGGAGCCAGCAGATCGCGCGGCAGCCCGCGCCCGCCGGAGAGGATCAGATCGACGATGCCCTCGCTATGGTTGAGCAGTGGCGCCATGAGCCGGCGCCAGCGCCGTCCGTCGGGGCCGAGGTGCTCGCAGGTGGCGTCGAGGTCGCGGTAGGCGAGCCCGGCGTCGCCGGCGTCGAGGGGGTGGGCGTAGCTGATCTCGGGGTGGAGGAGTTCGACCCCGCGCGCACCGAGGTCGAACTCGCGGAAGAAGCGCGAGGCCGCGGCCATCGGATGCACGGCGGAGCAGATGTCGTGGACGACGTCGTCGTCGAAAAGGGGCTCGGTACGCAACCCTCCGCCGATGGTGTCCCTGGCCTCGTAGAGCTCGACGGTGAGGCCGGCCCTCGCGAGCGTGACGGCGGCGGCCAGCCCGTTGGGCCCGGTCCCGACGACGGCGGCGTCCGCGGTCATGCCCCGCCCCCCAGGTCTCCGGTCCCCAGGTCTCCGGTCCCCGTCACGCCGCGACCTCCCGATGTCCCCACAGCCGCCGCAGACGTCACGCCGCGACCTCCCGATGTCCCCACAGCCGCCGCAGACGTCATGCCGCGACCTCCTGATGCCTCGACAGCCGCTGGTACAGATCATCCGTCGTGGTCAGTTCCGTATGCGTGCCCGTCGCCCGGACACCGCCCCGGTCGAGCACGATGATCTGCTCCGCCTGTGTGATCGTCGAGATCCGGTGGGCGATCGCGATCACCGCACACGTCCCGGAGATGGCGGTGATGGTGTCCCGCAGCGCGTCCTCCGCCTCGCTGTCCAGATTGGCGGTGGCCTCGTCGAGCAGCACGATGTGCGGCCGTTGCAGCAGCGTGCGCGCGATCGCCAGGCGCTGCTTCTGTCCACCCGACAAGCCCGCGCCGCGCTCGCCGAGTTCGGTCTCCAGGCCCTCGGGCAGGGCCCTGACCACCTCGCCCAGATGGGCCATGCGCAGCGCGTCCGCGATGTCCGTCTCGCTCGCGTCGGGCGTGGCGTAGGTCAGGTTCTCCCGGATGGTGCCCCGCATCAGGCTGTGGTCCTGCTCGACATAGCCGATCTGGCCGCGGATCTGCTCCAGCGGCATGGTCGCCGTGTCCGTGCCGCCCATCCGGACCGTGCCGGAGTCGGGCCCGTAGAAGCGCTCGATCAGCTGGAAAATAGTGGTCTTGCCCGCCCCCGAGGGCCCGACGATCGCGGTGAGGCCCTTTTCCGGGACAGTGAAGGACACCTGGTCGAGGACGGGCTCCTCGCTGCCGGGGTAGCTGAACGAGACACGGTCGAAGGCGATCGCGTGGCCCCGGGTGGCGACGTGCGCGGCGTCCGGGTCGAGTTCCTCCTGCTCGATGCCGGCCAGTTCGCCGATCCGGTCCAGGGCCGCGCGGCCCTGCTGGAACTGGGCGATCGACATGAACAGCATCACCAGCGGCGACACCAGATAGAAGAGATACATGATGAACGAGGTCAGGTCCGCGGGCGGCATCGCGCCGGTCGCCACCCGGGCCATCCCCCAGGCGATGACGGCGGTCAGGGCGACCTGCGTACCGACGTTCATGGCGGGCGTGAGCATCGCGGACAGCGCCGAGACACGGACCCCGGAGCGGCGCGCCTTCTGGGCGAAGCCCGTGATGCGCTCGGTCTCGCGGTCCTCGGCACGGGACGCCTTGACGGTGCTCATCGCGCCCAGCACCCGCATCAGCGCGGAGCCGAAGTCGCTGGTGTCCTCGCGGTTGATGACCGCCACCTTCCGCACCTTGCGGGCCAGCAGCAGCGACACGACGCTGGCGAGCCCCAGGCACAGCAGGGTCACGGCGAGAAGCAGCGGATCGATCCAGATCATCAGGCCGATGCCGCCCAGGACCATGAATCCGCTGGTGACGATCTGCGCCAGGGCCTGCGCCATGCAGATGCGCGCCAGCGAGGTGTCGGTGACCATGCGGGTGAAGACGTCGCCCTGTTCCCAGCGTGCGAACGCGGCCGTACGGGAGCGCAGCAGCCGCGCGGTCAGCACATGGCGGATGTCGAAGACGATGTTCTCGCCCGCCCGGCCGATCGCGTAGGCGTGGGCGGCGGCGAGTGCCGCGTCCGTCACGAACAGCGCCGCCGCCAGCAGGATCGGTACGGTCAGTGAGCGGTCACCGCCGACGGCCTTGATCATCTCGCCGATGGCCAGCGGCTGCGCCAGCGTGGCGGCGGATCCCAGAAGTCCCAGAAGGGTGCCCACCAGCAGGAGTACGCGGTGCCCGCGGGCCATCCCCCAGACGTTCACGCCGCGGCCTTGACGTAGACCGAGACGAACATCGGCGACTGCTCGGTGTAGGGCTCGTCGTCCCAGCCCGCGAACCGCTGCTCGGGCTCAAGCCCGGCGTCGCGCGCGTACGCGTCGACCTCGTCCGGGGTGGTGAGACGGGACGCCTCGGAGCCGACGCGGGTGGTCCCGTCGGACTCGTACCAGATGTGGGAGCAGAGCCAGAGCGAGCCTTCCGGCAGCAGCGTGGAGTGGGTCTGGAGTCCGGTGCCCGGTTCCGGATATGGCGTGAAATAGGTGTCACGGCTGCGCCCTTCGTGGAGCGCGAGGATGGCGGGCTTGTTGTGTGTCTCGATGACGAGCCGGCCGCCGGGCCGCAGCAGATCGGCCGCCCGCTGTACGGCCAGTTGCTGGTCCTCGGGGGTGAGCAGCATGGAGATCGTCGCGCAGACGCAGTACACGAGGCCGTAGCGCTCGTCGGAGGTGTACGTACGGATGTCCCCGTGGACGGGCTCGACCTCGCCGGCGCCGGACTCGGCGCGCAGCGTGGCCAGCATCTCCTCGGAGGAATCCACCCCGGTCACCCGGCCGACATGCCCGGACAGGGGTACGGCGATACGGCCGGTGCCGACGCCGAACTCCAGGGTGCCGGTGGACTGATCGGGGTGGAGGGTGGCTATCTTCTTGGCGACCCCGGCCGCGGCGCCGTCCTTCGGGAACAGCCGGTCGTACCAGCCGTCGAACTGGCGGCCGTACCCGATGTCAGCTATCTCGTTCACTGGTGACTCCTCTTCCTGTTCCTGTGCAGTTCCAGGCCGGCGGCGAGGACAAGAGCCGTGCCGATCCCGGCGGCGAACGGATAGTTGATGACGTCGCCGATCGCCAGGAACACCAGCACGGCGACGGCGGCGAGGGCGCAGAGAATGACCGGGGTCTTGTTCATACGGGAACTCCTCGGGTACTGCGGGTGCCGCCCCTCGTGGGGGGAGGGGCGGCGGTGGATGGCGGCTACCTCTTGAGAACTCCGATCGCGATGGCCGCGGCGATCGCGGCGCCGATCGCAACGATGACGTACGCACCAACACTCATGCCTTGACCGCTTTCTTGACGTCCGACTTCACTGGCGTGTCCATGTGGGGGTCCAACGGGGTGTACGGCGACACGAACACGACCTCGGGGTCGTGACTCGCGTCGTACCCGGTGGCACGGGCCAGCGCGAACTGGAATCCCGTGATCAGCCGGGCCTCCTCCTGCTCGTTGATCGTGGCCCGCAGATACTCGGTGAGTGTCCGGTAGGCGGAGGTCCGCACGATGACGGAGAACCCCTTGTCGATCACATGGAGGATCTCACTGCAAATGTCGAAGATCGCTTTTTCCGGCCGCCGCGTCGGGAACCAGACGATCTGGCGCATCTTGCGGCCGGCGATGACATCGACGCCCTTCCAGGCGGAGGTCTCGCCGTCCGTGCCGCGTGTGCGGTAGAGGAAGTGGTAGTCGTGCATGGCCGGAGTCGGCGCGAAGAAGCGCCAGTTGGGCAGCAGCGAGAAGGTGTCCTTCAGCTGGAGCCGGTTGAACAGCTGGTTCGGGTGCTGGGTCGCGACGGTACTGACCAGCATCACGGCCCCGGCGATACGCCAGCCGGCGCCGGGCCCGGTGAACAGGCTCTTGCCGATCTCCTTCGGTGATGTGCTCACTTGGCCGCCCCCTCGTGCTCGTCCGTGGTCGCGTCCGTCCGCAGTCCGGCGTCGCAGAACGCCACGATGCGCTCGGTCACCTGATGCGCGAAGCGGCTCTGCGTCAGCACTGTGTCGTGGTCGGCGCCCTCGATCACCACCACCTCCGTCCGCCGGCCCTCGCCGCGGTGCGCCCCGGCCAGCTCGTTGTGCATGAGCAGCTGGTCGGGGTCCCGGTCGACGGTCTGCTGTGCGGAGACCACCAGCGCATGGGTCTCCAGCGGTTCCAGCTCCCCCTCGAAAGCCCGGAAGTCCGCCTCCACCGCCGCCCATTCACGCCGTCCGGCATTCCACATCCGTACGTCCGTGTACTGCGCGAACGCCTTCTTGCGATACGCCTCGGGCAGCGCGTCCACCCAGATGGGACGCGACATCAGGATGCCGGTGCCCGCGCGCAGGAACCACACCATCTGGGTCAGGGACTCGCTCAGCCGCTTCGCGGTGTCGCTCTGCTGCTTGGAGCGGTTCAGCTCGTCGGGGTGGGAGGAGTCGAGATAGACCACGCCCTCCACCCGCTCGCCGAGGTGGAGCGCGGCACGGCGGGCGAGTTCGCCGCCGAGCGAGTGGCCGACGAGTATGACCCGGCGCCGCGGTGAGACGGTGCCCACGAGGTCGACCAGGTCGTCGACGGACTCGGCCAGGGTGTAGGGCGCGTCGGTCTCGCGGCGGCTGCCGGCGTATCCGGCGCGGGCATAGGTGACGACGCCGTAGCCGGTCTCCTTGGCCAGCTTCTCCGTGACCCAGGAGAAGTGTTCGGAGGTGGCGACCATTCCGGCGGCGAACACCATCACGGGCTTGTCGGCGTCACCCTGCGACATGATCTCGTACTGGAGCTCGTTGCCGTTGCGGGTGGTGAGGGTGCGGGTGGTGTGCCAGCCCTCCAGCGTACGGAGGCGACGCTGTACGGCGACCACACCGGCCACCGCGGCGGCCCCGGCCAGCAGGCTCGCGGCCGTCAGCGGTGCGCGGTTGTCCCGGCCCTCGACGGCGCGGTGACCGCGGTGGGTCGCGGTGTACGCCACCATCGGGTGCATCGCCACGAACGAGGACACGAACCGGCCCAGGCCCATCAGGAACCCGTTGGTGACATGGAACGCGGCGGCGCTGGCGATCATCGGGCGGGCCAGCCGGCCACCGGCGAGATAGACGAGGGGGAAGAGGCACTCCAGCGCCAGCACACTGTGGGTGAGATAGCGCGAGAGCCGCGGATGGTCCTGTGTCCACCGGAACATCGGCTCATGGCCGTAGGTCCTGGTGCGCATGATCCCGCCGAGCGCGGACGCGTCCCGCCAGGGTTCCCCGAGCAGCTTCACCCAGCCGGACACCGCGTACGACAGGCTGGACTGGAGGGCGACGTACCAGATCAGCGCGTCCTTGGCCTCCGGCGACTTCACCAGCCGGGCCGCGCCCGTGGCGGTCTGCACGAGAATGGCCACCTGGTCCGAACCGTCGGTGCCGTAGCGGTGGCGCGGATAGAGCAGCGCGGACGTCGTACCGAGGAAGAGGCTTCCCGCGCCACGCCAGCGCGAGGAGCCGGGAAGCAGCATGCCCGCGCTGACGGCGGCGCGGGCGACATGGAGGGCGGTCGTCGTGCGCCGCCCGCTGACGGCGCCCAGCGCCTTGCGTACGAGCGGCGTCGAGGCGGCCTGGACATCCTTGACGATGTCCCAGTCATTGAGCCCGCCCTTGCGCAATTCCTTGCGCTGGGAGAGATATTCGATCGAGGAGGTCAGTGTGGTGACCGCGGCCAGCCGTTCCGACATGGCCATCGCCCCGTCCCGGGACACCGGCACAGGACCGAAGACTGCCGAAGCGATCCTTCGTGCGAATCTCACAGGGTTCCTTTCAAAACCGCCCTGCGGACGGCTCCCGTAGAGTGGATAGGGTTCTGCCGGGCCAGAACGCATCTCTGGCCCGGCAGAATTGCATTCAGGTACTGCCTGTGACTAGAGCTGCGTGGCCGGGGCCGAACCGCCGCCGCGACCGAGCTCAAAGGCGCCGATGACGGCGGAAGAGACCGCCACGCCGCCCAGGAACGCACCCGGGGTGGCCAGCACCGGGGTGGCGTCGGGGAATACCTTTCCCTCCGCCGGAATGTCCATCTCGTTCACTGCCTCGATGATGTTGTTCATGCTTTTCCTCCTACCAACAGTTCGATTTCGTGAATGAATGAGCTGTTTTCGCGCAGGTAGTGTGAAACCACCGGCGAGAATGTTTAGCCGACGGCCTTGCCGAGCGCGTAAGCGCCGCCGACGAGGGTCGCGCCACCGACGAACGCGCCGACGACCTTGGCGCCACCGATGGCGGCGAGGGCGGCGGCCGGGGTCGCCAGAACGGGGCCCTGCTCCGAGTTGGACTCGCCCTGGTCGATGGCGCCGAGGTCCAGCTTCTCGTTGAAGTACGAGACGATCTCCACCATGAAGTGCTCCGCTTTCTGCGATGTGTTGGATGCACGCGCCGCACGTACTGGATGCACGTGCGAGACGCACTCACTGAAATTCGGCCATTCATAAGACCGATACCGGCCATTTGGTGGCCCTCAGTGCGTTATACGCGGGTAAACCTCCGCGACTGCGGCGGCGATCCCCCGTGCTGTGCGGTTGGATGAAAGCACCCGCGCCAACAAGGCCAGTATGACGTAGGTCACAGTGGCATTCGGAATGAGATCATCCGTCTTCTGACATGTGTCACAAGTCGATATGACGTCCGTCATCCGAGGCCATGACAGTTCTCATCGAGGTGGACGTCATTCATCGGGGACGATTTCGCCCATGGATGCCAATGGAGCAGAAAATGTGATCGAGGTCACAGACCTTTGGCGGCGATACGGGCCCGATGACAAGCGTGGCTTCGCCGCCGTTCGAGGCGTCAACTTCACTGTCCCCAAGGGCGAAATCTTCGCCCTGCTCGGGACAAATGGCGCAGGAAAGACCTCTACGGTCGAACTACTCGAAGGTCTCGCCCGCCCCACCGGTGGCAGCATTCGCCTTTTCGGCGCGCACGATCCCTTTTCCGACCGTAAGCACACCCGCCCACGCACGGGTGTCATGCTCCAGCACGGCGGTTTCGCCACCGACCTCACGGTCGACGAAACGGTCGGAATGTGGGCGTCCGTCACCACCGACCCGCGCCCCGTCGCCGAGGCCACCGAGATGGTGGGGCTCGGGCACCGCGGCGATGTCACCGTCAAGAGCCTGTCGGGCGGCGAGAAGCGACGGCTCGATCTCGCCTTGGCCACGCTCGGCCGGCCCGATCTCCTCTTCCTGGACGAACCGACGACCGGAATGGACCCCGAGGGACGCCACGACACCTGGCGGATCATCGAACAGCTCAATGACGACGGCGCCACCATCGTCCTGACCACGCACTACCTGGAAGAAGCCGAAGGGCTCGCCGACCATCTGGCCATCATGCACCAGGGCGAGATCGCGGCATCCGGAACGGTGCCCGAGATCGTCGCCGCCCACCCCTCCACCCTCGCCTTCCGCCTCCCGCCGGGCCTCGGCACCGACGACCTCCCCTCGGCGAGCGACCTGCGGGCCACCATCACCGCCGACAAGGACGGCCGGATGGAGCTGTCCACCGAGGACCTCCAGCACACCACGACCGAAGTCCTGTTCTGGGCCCGCCACAAGGGCATCGACCTGAAGGAACTCGACGCCAGCTCCGCCTCCTTGGAGGAGGCGTTCCTGCGCGTCGCCCGGACCGCCACCAGGGGCACCGAATGAGTACCGCCGTCGCACACCTCACCGCGCTCAGCCGGATCGAGCTGCGCCTCTTCGCCCGGAGCAAGACCAATCTCTTCAACGTGCTGGTCATCCCCGTACTGATCACCATGGGCACGACCACCTTCATGGACCAGTACGACCTGGCGGGCGCCGGTCTCGCCATGGGCCAGGTCATGATCTCCACCTCCGCGGGCATCGTCCTCGTCATGGCCCTGTACGCGCCGCTCACCGGCGTCTACGTGCTGCGCCGCGAGGACCACCTCCTCAAGCGGCTGCGCACCGGCGAGGTCCACGACACCGTCATCCTGGCCAGCCCGGCCGTGCCCATGATCGTGGTCGCCGTCGTCCAGTTCGCCCTGATCGCCGCGGCCATCACGGTCATCGCCGATCTCGGCGCGCCCGCGGCCCCGCATCTGGCGCTCCTCGGCATCCTGCTCGGCGCCCTCCTGACCACCGCCGTGGCCGCGCTCACCACCGCCGTGGCGCGCACCGCGGAGAGCGCCCAGGGAGTCAGCACGATGGGCTTCCTCTTCCTCCTGCTGACCTCAGGCACCCTTGTCCCCATGGGTGTTCTGCCGGACATCTTCGGAGACGTCCTCGGCTACTTCCCGCTCACCCCCGCCGTCAGCCTGGTCCAGTCAGGCTGGACCGGAGAGGATGCGGGTTTGGGCTCCGCGCTCATCAGGGTCGCCACGATCGTCGCCTGGACCGCTCTGGCGACCTGGGGTGTACGGCGCTGGTTCCGGTGGGAGCCCAGAGACTGACAGCATGACCAACGGGGAAGAGGAAGCGAAATGGGGACCTCGCCGCACCAGACCAACGTGCACAAGGCCACGGTCTACACACGTTGGATGCTCTGTTCCATGCCGTGGTTCCTGCTCGCTTCCCTCCTCTGGCCCTTACTCGCCCAACTCCAGCGTGGCGGCACCCCGGCCTCGGTCGTGGGCCTGGCCGCCGCGCTCACGACGGTCCAGGGCATCGGTGCGACCACGGCCGTGGCCTACGGCATGGGACGGCAGATCCTCCCGGTACCACTGCTGCTCGGGATCGGGGCGCTCACCGCGTTCCAACTCGCGCTGATGCCCTACCTGTACGACTCCGGATGGCTGACCGGGACGCAGTCGATCGCCACGCTGTCGGTCGTCCTGGCGCTGCCGCTCGCCTTCGCCCTGTCGCCCACGGCCAATCTGCGCCTCTACGCGAGCGCCGCGCTCACCGAGACCGTCGCCGCCGCCGGTGTGAGTCTCTCTCTCGACCCGCGGATGACCCTGCTCGTCCTGGCCCTCACCGCGACGGGATGGGCGGTCATCGGCCTTCTCATGCACTCCTCCGTATGGTTTCTGGCCGTCATGTGGCAGCTGGACGCGGCCCGGGAGTCGCAGGCCCGGCTCGTCGTGGCGGAGGAGCGGCTCCGATTCGCCCGCGATCTGCACGATGTGATCGGCCGGAACCTGTCCGTCATCGCGCTCAAGGGCGAACTGGCCTCCCGCCTCACCCAGCACCCCAAGGCACAGGCGGAGATGGTCGAGGTGCAGCGCCTCGCGCGCGAACTGCACAAGGAGATCAGGGACGTCGTACGGAACTACCGCACCACCGATCTGGAAGCCGAACTCGACGGCGCCCGCGCGGTCCTGGAAGCGGCGGGCGCGACCTGCGTCATCCATCACGCCCCGCCGGCGGGCGGCTTCGGGGAGAAGACCCAGATCGCGCTGGGATGGGCCGTCAGGGAGGCCGTCACCAACGTACTGCGGCACTCCCAGGCCACCCACTGCACCATCACCGTGGATCGCCGCGACGGAGTGGGAACCCAGCTCCAGGTGACCAATGACGGTGCCACGGCCGGCGGCGGTCCCGGCCAGGGGACGGGTCTGGACGGGCTGACACAGCGGCTCGCGCCCCTCGGCGGCGACCTCTGCCACGGCTACGGGCCGAAGAACACCTACCGCCTCACTGTGCGCATACCGAACGGGGAATCGTAATGATCCGGGTCCTCCTCGCCGATGACGAACATCTCATACGCGGCGCGCTGGCCGCGCTGCTGACCTTCGAGCACGACCTGGAGGTCGTCGCCGAAGCCTCCACCGGCCCCGAAGCCGTGGCCATGGCCCGCCACCACAAACCCGATGTCGCCGTCCTCGACCTCCAGATGCCGGGCAAGGACGGCATCACCGTCGCGGAAGACCTCAACCGGAGTCTGCCCGGCTGTCAGACGCTGATCGTCACCAGCCACGGCCTGCCGGGTCATCTCAAGCGCGCGCTGGCCTCCGGGGTCCAGGGGTTCGTCTCCAAGACCGTGTCCGCGCAGGAACTCGCCTCGATCATCCGCAGCGTGCACGGCGGCAGCCGCTACATCGACTCCACCCTGGCCGCGGACGCCATCAGCGCCGGGGACTCGCCGCTGACCTCGCGGGAGGCCGATCTGCTCACGCTGGCCGCGGACGGCGCGCCGATCGAGGACATAGCGGAACGGGCGGCGCTGGCGCAGGGCACCGTACGCAACTACCTGTCGGCCGTGACCACCAAGCTGGGGGTGGAGAACCGGCACGCGGCGGCGTATCTGGCGCAGCGGCGCGGCTGGATCTGAGGATCCGAGCGAGCGGTACGGGCCCCATGGCCTTGACCGAGGCGGCCTTCCCGAGGGACCTGCCCGCCCCCGTCCACCGGTTCCGGCCGGCGTACGGGGGCGGTCGCGTGTACGGGGCGGTCGCGCACGTAGGGAGGCGGTCGCACGTACGGAGGCGGTCGCGCACGTACGAAGGCGGTCGCGCGCCGCTCGGGCACACGACCGCCGGGGAGTACCGGGACTTCTGGACCGCGAGGGCGCGGGACCTCCGGGACGCGGGGCGCGGGGCCTCCGGGGCGCGGGGGCGCCTCAGTTGGCGCCCATGACCGCCCCGATCGCCGTCGAGGTGACCATCACCGTGAGCGCGGTCTGCGCCGCGTCGATGATGCTCCGTACGGCGGGCGACGCCCACTGGCCCTGGGCGATCTCCGCCATCCGCGACTCGATCGCGCGCGCGTCGCCCTCGGTGAACGCCAGCTTGTGCAGCTTCGCGCCGTGGAGCAGGGCCACCAGCCCCGCCGTACGGTCGTCGGGCGTCTCGCCCCGGAGCACCACCTCGTCCAGCCGCTCCCGTACCGCCGCCTCGGCCGACCCGTCCGCCTCCGGATAGCGGCGCACGGGGAAGAGCCCGAGCACCTTCTTGGTCTCCTTGCGGACCAGCCCCTTCGCCACCAGACCGTCCGTCGCGCCGGCCACCGCCGGCTTCTTCAGGTGGTGCAGCCAGTCCTTGACCTTGCCCGGCTTGTCGTGGCCGACGATGTCGGCGAGCGCGGCGTCGAGGACGGGGACACCGAGAGGCGCGGGATCGCGGACGGCCACCACCTCATCGGTCACCTCGATCCGCCCGGCCAGCGCGAGATCCAGGAGGGACGCCGCGGCGATCGCCCAGGCGACCTTCTCCGGCTCCTTCTCATAGCCCCATTTGTCGTCCAGCGCAAGCAGTAAGAGCTCTTCGCCCAGCGTGGTTTCCATATCTGTTGCCTCTCCGGGTGCCGTGGGGGGTAAACACCCTCAGCGTACGGGCCGGCTCACCCGCCGATCCGACCTGGCCGATTCCGTCAGCGATACGCCGACCGTCGGGGTGTTGGACGCCTTGACGAGATAGTGCGGGCGCCGCTTCACCTCGTAATAGATGCGCCCGATGTATTCACCGACGATCCCGATCATCGAAATCTGCGCCCCGGCCAGAGCGGTGACGACCACCAACAGGGTCGCGTAACCCGGGGTGTCGACGCCCTGCGTCAGAACTCCGCCGACGATCCACACGGCGTAGACGGCGGCGATCACCATCAGGGTGACACCGAGATGGACGGCGGCGCGCAGGGGCTTGTTGTTGAAGGAAAGCAGGCCGTCCAGACCATAGTTGACGAGCTTTCCGAAGCTCCATTTGCTGGTGCCTTCCTCGCGTACGGCGTTCTCGTAATTGAACGTCGTGCTGGGAAAGCCCACCCATGCGAAAAGGCCCTTGGAGAAACGGTTGTACTCGGTGAGGGCCGCGACGGAGTCCGCCGCCCGGCGCGAGAGCAGCCGGAAATCCCCCACGCCGTCCACGATCTCCACGTCCATGAAGCGGTTGATGAGCCAGTAATAGGCCCGCGCGGTGAGGGTCCTGCTGAACCGGTCTCCCTTTCGGGTGCGCCGGGCGATGACCTGGTCGTATCCCTCACGGTGCAGTTCCACCATGCGCGATATGAGCTCCGGCGGATGCTGGAGGTCCGCGTCCATGATGACGAGCGCGTCACCGGCGGCGTGCTCCAGACCGGCGAGCATCGCGGCTTCCTTGCCGAAGTTACGGCTGAAGGAGATATAGCGGACGCGGGAGTCCTTGTCGGCGAGCCGGCTGAGGTGGGGCAGTGTTTCGTCGCTGCTGCCGTCGTCCACGAAGACGAACTCGAACGACAGGTCGGAGTCGGCGTCGGAGCCGAGTTCGAGCGCGGAGGTCTCTTGGGTGACGCGCTCGTGGAAACGGTCGATCACCGCTTCCTCGTTGTAGCACGGAACGACGATGGAGATCAGCATGACGCTTCCTGACGGGTTTGTCGCCGCGACGACCGTGCGAGCCGGACGCTGTGGACGATGAGGCCAATGAGAACGAGGAGGGAGGCTCCGCCCACCAGCGCGCCGATACGCAGGCCCGGGGGCCGGAAATCACAGCGGACGGTGGTCGGGGCCGAGGAATCAGCGAGTGGTACGGCCACGAGGCCGAGGTACGAGTCCGCGGGCCGCGGCGCGGAGTCGCCCGCGGCACACCGCCAGCCGGCGATACGCGGCACGGCGAGCACCGCGAACCCCTTGGCGTGCGCGGGGAGTTCGGCCGTCACGGAGTGGCCGGAGACGCGGACGTCGGTGGCTCCGGTGGCCTGGAGGCGCTGCGTGGTCTCGCGCAGACGGTCGGTGTCCAGACAGCCGAGCGCGCCGTCCGGGACCGTGCCGCCCTTGTCGGGGCTGAGCTCGATCGTGACGCGCCCGGAGGGCGGGACGGTGCCGAGCGGCTGCATCGCGGCGATCTTGGTGACGGGGCGGGGGCCGAGATGAGGCTCGTGACCAGGTTCGGGATAGGCGTCGGGACGGAGGTCGTCCCGGGGGTCGGACTGGAACCTGGCCACGGTCGCGCGCGGCCCCGTGCCGGAGGACGAGCCCGAGGCGGTCGCGGGGGCCTCGTCCGCCAGGCGCGCGGTGCCCGAATAGTTCGGCGCCCACAGCTGCGGCTCACTGCCGGCCGGACAGGACGCGGTGATCCGGGCGGCGACACCGCGGAGGGTCGTGACGGGCCGGATCCTGGGCACCGTATAGACCCGGGCGCCGAGCAGCTTCTCCTGGTTGCGGAAGGCCGAGGCGCCGAACTCCGGCACGGGACCGGCGGGCCGGACGGTGACCAGCGGCGGCACCGGCCGCCGCGTGACCACCGGAGCGCCGCCCTCCTGGGGATTCCACTTCTGGTGCGGGTCGGGAGGGGAGTGCACGCGGGCGCCCACGGAGAAGACGACATCCGTGACCGGGTTGTCCAGGCTCTGCACCGACCGTCCGCGCGACGTCCAGCCGCCGCCGAGCGCCGTGAGCGTACGGCTGAGCACATCGGACGTCATGCTGCTGTAGTACTGAGCGCCCTGGCCGCCGACGAGCATCGGGTCGTTCGCGACCGTCTGCTCACGGCCCGGGTCGGTGCGCTCGCGCGGCCAGTCGTCCACCCGCGCGATGGCCTCGCGCTGCTCGCGCTGCCGCTCGCCCCACGGCGCGTAGTCGTCCGCGTGGTCCAGCCTCAGCCTGTCGGCGCGGGCCGTGGTCCCCGCGGACTGGCCCAGTTGGACGGCGATCAGCACGACGGCGCAGCAGGCGACCAGCCATGGACGGGGCACACGGGCCGCCATGACCATCAGCGTGACGACGGCCGTGGCGGCGCCCACCAGCGCGATCGGGATCGTCCACCGATGCATCAGGGCACTGAAGCTCGCACCGGCCATGACGAGCGCCAGCACTCCGCTCGCGGCCGGCACCGGAAGCCGGCCGGCGATCCCGTGGGAGAACGACCACCACGCGGCGATCACCAGCAGCCCGCACAGAACGAACGCCTGCCGGTAGGCACTCCCGTTGGGGGTGCTGAACGCGTTCCAGAACAGATGGGTGGGGCCCCACTGGAACGACACCGTCACCGCGACGACGAGCAGCGTCAGCACCAGGCGCGCCCGTCGCGGCACCGCCGCGTTGAACGGCAGGGTGAGTGCGAGCAGCAGCGCCGCGGTGTTCACGTACAGGGCCGGGCTTGAGAAGCCGTACGTGCCGGGCAGCAGCCGGGCGAGCACATCGGTCCACGGCACCGCCGAGAACACGGTGTTCCGGCCGGGGTACGCGTGCCGCGTCCCGAAGTAGATGACGAGCACCACCGGCGCGGCGAGGCCCATACCCAGCGCGCTGGTCAGGGCGGCCCTTCGCAGCGCCACGAGCCGCTCCCGGACGGACCTCGATTCGGTCAACAGCCGGGCGAGGAGCAGGAGTCCGGCTCCGAGCGTGGCCATGTAGGCGGTGTAGAAGTTGGCGGTCCAGACGACCGCGACCACCAGCGCGCCGAGCACCGGCCGACGGCCGGCCGACGCCCACTCACCCACCAGGCAGAGCAGCGGGAAGGCGATCAGACCGTCCAGCCACATCGGGTTGTACGCGGCGTCCGCCAGGGCCCACCCGCACAGGGCGTACGAGCCGCCCAGCGCCCCCGCCACCCACCAGCTCCCGGGGCGCAGCCGCAGCAGCAGCCAGGCCATCACGGCACCGGCCGCGGCCAGCTTCGCGACGGTGATCACATAGACCGCGAGATCGATCTCGTCCCGTGGAAAGAACGCGACCAGCGGGGCGAACGGGCTGGTGAGGTACGTACCGAGATCCGGCAGCAGGCTGGAGCCGAAGCCGGAGCGCCAGTTGACGAACAGATCGCCGTCGGCTTTGCCGTGCAGCAGGTCCCACAGATAGGCGTGGTACGGAACGTACTGGTTGCCCAGATCGTTGACGCTGCGGGTACGGGAGCCGAACGGAAAGACACGCGCGAGCGCGTCACCGGCGCACAGTGCCGTGGCGGTGATGAGGGCGGCGAGACATGCGGCGCGGCCGATAGGTTTCACACAGAGATCTGTCCCCGGAAGCCACCGCGTTGCCGTGATGTAGAGCACATTTCGACGTCAACACCGCGCCCGCGCGACCACGCGTCCGGGAGTCCACGGCCGATCCGCTGTCGAAATTCCCTGACGAGGGGTCATAATGGGACGCGTAGCCCTTCGCGCATCCCCCGTCGTGAAGGGCTACACCTATTCGCCCCGGCCGGATTCACCTGCGCGGCAACGGAATTCGCCGTCGGAGAGCCCCATGGACAGGGGACTCCCCTCGTGGCCCCCTGTCCATGTTTTTTCGAGTTAACAGTGACGTAAAGTGGTTGTGCAAGCGTGTTCTGCCCCTGGGGCGTCCTCATCGGGGCCGGCTACAAGCACGAGCCCGCTGACCGAAATCGGTGGCCAGTATGGACAACGATGTCAACCCCGCGGCCGCCGGGGACGGCGGCGACGGCCGGGACGGCCGGGGCAGTGACGGCCACCGCGATCTCGACCCCGAAGAGCGCGTGCGGGAACTGCGGACGCTGCGTCAGAAGGTCGAGTACATGGTGGAGAAGACCTTCCCGGGCCAGAAGATCTCGGGCCGGGTCTTCGCGGACCTGGTCAAGGAGCGCGGCGGCTCCCTTTCCCACAGCTACTTCTCCAACATCCTCGCAGGGAAGGTGACTCGGCCGTCGGAAGAGATCCTGCGGGCCCTAGGGCTGGGTTTCGGCGTGGACTGGCGCTTCTTCAAGGAAAAGTCCGAGGTCGTCGACGATGTCGTGGCCGGACTCCAGTTCCTCGCGAAGTGCCGCACGGGAGAGATCAACGGAATCACGGCGCGCGGTCTCCACGGCGCCGAACTCTCCCCGGAGCTACTGCAATTCGCGCTGTCGCTGCTGAAGGACACCGAGGCCGGAGGGAGCGGGAGGGGCGGGGGGACGGGTGACGGGAACGCGGAGGGTAGGAACCCGGACGGTGGGAACACGGACGCGACATCGGCCCCGGAAGCGAACCCGGAATCGCGGTAGGTGCATGCGCACCACCACCGTCCCCGCGACCGCACCGTCACCGACATCTTCCAGCCCCGCAACGTCCCGCTGATCGGCGTCCTCGCTTGCCGGCGCGAGGACCGAGGGGTAGTCGGGGTGGGCCGGGGTCGGTCATGGCGGGTGGGGGCCGCCCCTAGGTTTCAGTTTCGCGGTTGCGGGTTGGGCGTCAAGGGCGCTCCTTCGTCGCGTCGGCAAGCCGATGGGCTGCGCCCACCCTTGACACCCAACCCTCCACCGCAAGTGCAGCTTTGAGGGGGGGCGGCCCGGGGGGAGGGGTCCCCGGGGAAGCAGCTCTGTTCCGGGGGCCGGATCCCGACCGCAGGTCGGTGGGCCCTGCGGGGCTGCGCAGGAGTGGAGTGGGGCGGCCCGGCACCGGCAAAGCGACTGACGGTCGGGGAATGGTCGGGACTCATGCCCCGCTGGTGACAGTCCGTTGGCGGGTGCACCTGTTGCCTGAGGGGGACGGACTCGCCACCCGCCCCCTATGTCCCAGTTTGGCGAGCCATTCCAGGGGCCCCGGGCAGGTCATGCGTCCTGGGTTCGGTTAAGTCGTCTCCACGGCACATCGCCACCCCTGACCGGCCCCCTGGCCGCCCCGGGAGTCACACCCCCCCATCACCCACACCCCTAGCAGCGGGGCACCAGCCCTGGCCGCTCCCCGGCCCCGGACCGTGGGGAATGGGGTGGATGTGACTGATGAGGCCGGTCAGAGGGGGGATGCGCCATCGGGCCCGGTTAACCGAACTCAGGACGCATGACCCGCCGGAGCACTCCCCAAAGCCCCTTCTAAACCGGGACATTGGGGGCAGGTGGGGTCCCTCCGCCCCAGGGCACAGGTGTCACCCGACAACGGACCGTCACCAGCGGGGCATGAAGCCCCACCACCCACCCACATCCACTCGCTGAGCCGGTGCCGGGCCGCCCCACTCCACTCCTGCGCAGCCCCGCAGGGCCCACCGACCTGCGGTCGGGATCCGGCCCCCGGAACATGGGAGCTTCCCCGGGGACCCCTCCCCCCCGGGCCGCCCCCCTCAAAGCTGCACTTGCGGTGGAGGGTTGGGTGTCAAGGGTGGGCGCAGCCCATCGGCTTGCCGACGCGACGAAGGAGCGCCCTTGACGCCCAACCCGCAACCGCGAAACTGAAACCTAGGGGCGGCCCCCACCCGCCATGACCGACACCGGCCCACCCCGACTACCCCTCGGCCCTCACCCGACGCCAACCACCCCAGGTAGCATCTCAATCGGGGAGCGCTCCACGCTTTCCTTGGAAGGGTGGTCATGGGAGCCAGCGAGCGGAAACCGGCGGAGGCGGCGCCGCTGCGGCGCGATGCTCGGCGCAATCGGGAGTTGTTGATCGCCTCCGCGCGGGAGGTGTTCGCCGAGCAGGGGCTCGACGCGTCGCTGGATGAGATCGCTCGTCGGGCCGGCGTCGGTAACGCCACTCTGTACCGGCACTTCCCCGACCGGGCCGCCCTCATCGAGGCCGTCTTCCACGAATCCCTCGGTGAGACACAGCGCGCCGGTGAGGAGGCGCGGCTGAGTGACGATGCCTGGGCGGGGCTCACCACGTATCTCTCCTCGATCTTCGCGGGGCTGGCCGCCGACCGTGGGGCCAACGACCTGATGACCACCGGCATACGGGGCGTGCCCTCGCTCGAAGCCCTGCATGCCGAGAACCGGGAGACCGTCGGCATCCTCCTGGCGCGCGCCCAGCGGCAGGGGACGATGCGTCGTGACATCACCACCGAGGACCTGCTCTTCAGCCTGGCCGCGCTCGGCCGCGCCGTGCCCGCCCTGACCACCACGGCCCCGGACGCCTGGCGGCGCTACCTCGCCCTTCTCCTCGACGGGCTGCGCGCACAGCCCGGCGAACCGACAGCGCCCGCCACGTCCGCCACGTCCGCCGCGACCGCCGCACCCACCCCACCACTTCCCGCACCGCCCCTCACCCTCGATGAACTCAGCAGCGTCCTCCGTGACTTGGGCCCGCACCGCGCCCGCTGAAGTGCCTCGGTAACAAACAGGCCGCGAGGCCGCGACGGGCGCCGACGTAGCGCATCCGGGCCTGCGTATGGATCTCTCCGAAGCGGTGCCGTCCCGGTCCTCCCGGTCCTAGGACCGGACGGACGGAACCGACGGGACAGACGGAACCGACGAGGCCGGGGCCTCCGTCGCGTACTGGGCCGCCTGGATCCGGTACAGGCCGCGGAAGACCTTCGGGCCCTCGACCTCGTCCGACAGCAGTTCCGAGAAGGTGCCGCTCTCCACGACCCGCCCCCGGTCCAGGACATGGATCAGATCCGCCGCCCGTACCGAGCCGAGCCGGTGCGTGATCAGGATGACCGTCTGGCCGGAGTCCGCGAGGCTGCGGATCTGCTCGAAGAGTTGCTGCTCGGCCTTGGCGTCGAGGGCGGAGGTCGGCTCGTCGACGATGAGGATCTGTCCCGCGCGGTAGTGCGCGCGGCCGAGACCGATTCGCTGCCATTGACCGCCGGAGAGTTGGTGACCGCCCTTGTACCCCCGGGCCAGCAGCGTCTTCCAGCCGCGCGGCAGCTCCGCCATCAGCTCCTCGGCGCCCGCGTACCGTACCGCCGCGTCCAGCCTCTCCTGGCTCACCGGCGCCTCGGGCCGTCCGATGCTGACGTTCACCGTGGCGGTGAAGGGCCACCGGTAGAAGTCCTGGCCCACCACCGCGACCCGCGAGACCAGTTCCTGCCGGTCCGCCTCCGCCGCGTCGACCCCGTCCCACAGGATGCGGCCGGAGTCCGGCCGGTAGAGCCCGCACAACAGCTTGACCAGGGTGGACTTGCCACTGCCGTTCTCCCCCACCAGCGCGACGATCCGGCCGGCGGGGATGGTCAGGCTGGCGCCGTCGAGCGCGCGTTTGTTGTCCTTGCCCCGGTAGGTGAAGACGACATCCTCGAAGGTGATCGTCTCCGGCTTCTCGGGCAGCGGCAGCCCGCCGACCGGAATCGCGCGCTCGACCGCCTCCTCGCACAGCCGGTGCAGGTCCCCGACAAACAGGCTTTCCTCGTGCAGGTAGTTCACCTGGAGCACCAGATTCTCCAGGCTGGAGGAGCCGCTACGGATCGCGAGTACGGCGGTGCCGCCGACGGAGAGCGCCATCGTGCCCGTCCACAGCAGCCCGCCGAGCGTGGCATACGCGGCGCCCGTCGCCAGCCCGGTCCATCCGGCGGCGATCAGCCCCGTACGGGCGGCGAGCCGGGCGAGCCTGCGCTGCTCCGCCTCCTGCGACCGCGACATCTCGCGGAAGTGATGCAGCAGGAACGGTCCGACATTGTGGACCCGTATCTCCGGCGCCGCGTCGGTGGAGATCAGCAGACGGCTGATCAGACTCCCGGCCCGTGAGTGCTGTACCCACACCTGGAACGAGATGTAACGGCGCCGCGCCATCGACAGGGCCGCCCAGGCGCTGGGCAGCGTCATCGCCACGAGCAGCGGGAGCAGTACGGGGTGCAGTACGGCGAGCACGCCGGCCGCCGCGATCAGCGACATCAGGGCGTTGAGGACATTCTGGCAGTACTGCACCATCCGCCGGGCCGAACCGGCGCCGTACTGAGCGCTGTCGAGAAGCTTGTGGAACTCGTCGTCCTCGACCGCTTCCAGCTCGACGTTGGCGGTATGTGACAAGTACCGCTCGGTGGCGACCCGTTCGACCTTCGGTTCCAGCTGTCCCGTACCGGCGGTGGACAGGGCCCGCAGCACCGCGCCCGCCAGAGCTGCACCACCGGCGACCGCCAGCGCCGGGCCCGCGTGGGTGAGCCGCTCGACGGTGGTGCCCTCGCCCAGGAGATGTCCGAGGACGCGGTTCACGGCGATCAGTCCGACCGCCTGACTGACCCCTCGGCCGATCTCCGCGCAGGTCACCAGGCGCAGGGCGGCCCTGTCCGCCTCCCACGCCAAGCGGGCCGTCGTACCGACCAGCCGGGGCAGCCGCGTGACCATGGACCGTAAGTTGAGCTGGAGGAAGGCGTCGTCATGCTTGTTCCAGCCCATGTCGTACCGCAGCGGACCGCCGAACAGCGTCTCCTCGGACTCGGACGTCTCCACACGCTCCGTCTCGCTGGTGACCTCACTGGTGGTACGGGGTTTCCGTCGCGATGCCATGGATGTTCGATGCCCAGACCGAAGGACCCTCACGACAGCTCACCCGGCGTGAACGGAGCACACCCGGCGCACTCCCCCGGCCGAGCGCCGTCTTTCGGAACCCGGCGAGGAGCGACGCCGCGTCCGAGCCGACTCCAAGCCCGCTCCGAACCGACTCCGAACCGACTCCGAGCCTGCTCCTAACCGCCTCCGAGCCGACTCGAAGCCGACTCCGAACCGCCTCCGAGCCGTTCTCAGTCCTCGGCGATCTCGCCGCGCACCACGACCACCGGGCACTTGGCGTGCTGCGTGACATGCAGGCTCACCGACCCGAGCAGGGCCGCCTTGAAGCCGCTGTATCCACGGTCGCCGACCACCAGGAGCGAGGCCCCCTCGGCGCTGTCCAGCAGGACCTGCGCGGCGGGGCCGGCGACGACGCGGCGTTCGACCACGGCCGCGACATCCGCCTCCAGCGTCTTGTCCAGCGCCTCGTCCAGGATCTGCCAGGCCAGCTGCTCCGGTTCGAACTCCGGCGGCACGCCCGGCAGCATGCCCGCCCAGCCGGTGGCCGGGTACTCCCAGCCGATCACCGCGCCCACCTCGTCACCGGTCAGCTTCGCCTGCCGTACGGCCCAGCGCAGCGCCTTCAGCGAAGGCTCCGAGCCGTCGACGCCGACCACGATGGTGCCACTCATGACATTCCTCCTGTTGATTGATCGTTCGCTTTTGCCCCGAATCTCCCTATGGGGCGAATCTACTTAAGGTTCGCGAGAAGGCGCTCGAAGGGCACCACTTCGTCCATCTCGTCCATCGCGTCCCCGTCGTCCATCTCGTCCGCGTCGTCCAGCTCGCCCACCTCGCCCGTCCCGTCCGGGCCGGCGCTCTCGTACACGCCCGTCCCACCGGTCACGGGCGTCAGCCCCCGCAGCAGCCGGGCGAACTCGCCACCGGCGCGGTCGATCCGGGCCGGCAGGCCGCCCCCGTACACGTCGGCGCCCGCGCCCCAGTCGTCGGTCGCCGCGAAGACGGCCGTCGGCAGGGTGAGCGCGTGCAGATACGAGAAGAGCGGGCGCATCGCGTGCTCCACCACGAGCGAGTGGCGCGCGGTGCCGCCGGTGGCGGCGAGCAGTACGGGCGTTCCGGTGAGCGCGTCCGGCTCGATCAGGTCGAAGAACGACTTGAACAGTCCGCTGTACGAGCCCGCGAAGACCGGGCTCACGACAATGAGCCCGTCCGCGCCGGTCACCGCCTCCAGCGCCGCGCTCAGCGCGGCCGCCGGGAAGCCGGTGACCAGGTGGTTCGCGATCTCGACGGCCAGATCGCGCAGTTCGACGATCTCGACCTCGGCCTTCCGGTCGTCGGCGGCCAGTTCACGGCTGGTCGCCTCCGCCAGCCGGTCCGCCAGCAGCCTGGTGGAGGACGGCTTGCTCAGCCCGGCCGATACGGCGACGAGCCGCAACGGCCCGGCTCCGCCCGCACGCGTACCGGTGCCCGTACGCCTAGCCGTGCTCGTGCCCGCCAGGGTGCTCGTACCCGCCCCGGTGCTCGTACGCTCCATCGTCAGACCCCCTCCTTCACCGGCGTGTCGGCGGCCGGGTGCACAGGACCGTCCGGGACGCCGGCCGGCCGCAGCGCCGCGAACTCCTTGCGCAGTACGGGTACGACCTCCTCGCCCAGCAGATCCAGCTGCTCAAGCACGGTCTTCAGCGGCAGCCCCGCGTGGTCCATCAGGAACAGCTGGCGCTGGTAGTCGCCGAAGGCGTCTCGGAAGGCGAGGGTCTTCTCGATGACCTCCTGAGGGCTGCCCACGACCAGCGGCGTCTGCTCCGTGAATTCCTCCAGGGAGGGCCCGTGCCCGTAGACCGGCGCGTTGTCGAAGTACGGGCGGAATTCCCGTACCGCGTCCTGCGAGTTCTTCCGGATGAACGCCTGACCGCCCAGACCGACGATGGCCTGTTCCGGGGTGCCGTGCCCGTAGTGCGCGTAGCGCTTCCGGTAGAGCCGGATCAGCTTCTGGAAGTGCTCCTTGGGCCAGAAGATGTTGTTCGCGAAGAAGCCGTCTCCGTAGTAGGCGGCCTGCTCGGCGATCTCGGGCGAGCGGATCGAGCCGTGCCAGACGAACGGCGGGGTGCCGTTCAGCGGCCGGGGCGTCGAGGTGAAGCCCTGGAGCGGCGTACGGAACTTGCCTTCCCAGTCGACGACGTCCTCGCGCCACAACTTGTGGAGCAGCGCGTACTTCTCGATGGCGAGCGGGATGCCCTGCCGGATGTCCTCGCCGAACCACGGATAGACGGGCCCGGTGTTACCGCGTCCCATCATCAGATCGACGCGCCCGTCGGCCAGATGCTGGAGCATCGCGAAGTCCTCCGCGATCTTCACCGGGTCGTTGGTGGTGATCAGTGTGGTGGACGTCGACAGGATCAGCCGCTCGGTGGTGGCCGCGATATAGCCGAGCATCGTGGTGGGCGACGAGGGGACGAAGGGCGGGTTGTGGTGCTCGCCGGTGGCGAAGACATCCAGCCCGACCTCCTCCGCCTTTTGCGCGATGGCGACCATGGCCTTGATCCGCTCGTGCTCGGTCGGCGTACGTCCGGTGGTCGGGTCGGGCGTGACATCGCCGACGGTGAAGATCCCGAACTGCATCGCGCTCACCTCTCGCCTTTCTCAGAGATTGTTGATCGGTCGATTGGTTGAAGATTCAACTGAAGCTTACAACGGAACACCCCCGGCCTCTATTCCGCCCCCGCTCCGGCGGGCCCCCCGGCCCGCGAGCTGCGGGGAGTGCGCGACCTGTGGCGAGTACTCGACAGCGACCCCCGAGAGGTCACCGTGAGTGATTATCTGTGGCTCTGAGTGGACAGTTCAGAGTCGTGAGCGTCCTGCTGAAGGGAAGAAGCCGAAGGGAAGAAGAGGACGCCGTCCGGTTCCGATTCGCCGAGAGAGGCGGTAGTTGTGGGAGAACATCGCAAACCCGATCCCGACCCGGGCCAGGGCAGGCCGCCGCCTGGCAACTCGGACGGGTCGGACGGGTCGGACGGGTCGGACGGGAAAGTGCCCGATCAGCCTCCACCCAGCGGCACGCGCAGAAAGTAACCAGTGGAAGAGCGCGAAGAGTTCGCCGAACTCCGCCACCGACTCGCGCATGCCATGGACGCCCGGTGCGATTGGCCCGCGGACTCTCCATGGATCCGCGAGGCGGTCCGGGAGCTGCCGAGGCATCGGTTCGCTCCGGACCGGCTGTGGTCCTGGGACGGCTCCGACTACGTCCCGGCGGAGCGCGCCACCGCACCCGGGCGCTGGGCGGAGCTCGTCTACCCGGGACCCGACGGGGCCACCATTACGCAGATCACCGACGGTCTGCCGTCCTCCAGCCTCTCCTGTCAGGCGATCGTGGTGGACATGCTCGACTCACTGATGGTGAACCCCGGGCATCGCGTGCTGGAGCTGGGTACGGGGACGGGCTGGAACGCGGCGCTGCTCGCCGCGCGGGCGGGACCCGGTCTCGTGACCAGTGTGGAGGTCGACGACGGGCTGGCGGCCGTGGCGCGCGAGCGTCTCGACGCGGTGGGCGCGGGGGTGGTCGTGAAGGTCGGTGACGGCACTCACGGGGACCCGGAGGGTGCTCCGTACGACCGGCTCATGGCGACGTATGCGGTCGATGAGGTGCCGTGGTCATGGGTGGAACAGACCAGGCCGGGCGGCCGTATCGTCACTCCCTGGGGCAGGCTGGGTCATGTGGCGCTCACCGTGGCCGCCGATGGCCGCTCGGCCTCCGGCTGGGTTCAGGGGCTCGCCACGTTCATGCCGAGCCGTGGCACCGACCAGGGCCGGAGCTGGCATGAGGTCCGCGGTGAGGGTCCGCCCGGGGTCGAAGGACCTTTCCCGCGGAGCCCACTGCCCCTGCGTACCGACTCCGGCCTCCTCTTCGCCCTGCGCGTCATGCTGCCGGACGTACGTATCACCACGGAAGCCGACGAGGGCATGACCGCCTGGCTGCATGACGGCAGTTCCTCCTGGGCGACGCTGGTCGCGATGCCTGACGAGCACGCCGTGGTGTACCAGGGCGGGCCCCGTCGCCTGGCTGATGAGATCGACCGGGCGTGGCAGAGGTGGGAGAGCGCCGGGGCACCGGATCTGTACGACTTCGGCATCACCCGGACCCCCCAAGAGCAGTACGTATGGAGCGGTGACAAGGACACGGGGCCGCGCTGGGAACCCGCCCTCCGATGAGTCGGATAGTTCAGACGGTTCGGATCGTTCGGATCGTTCGGATGGTGGGGGTGACATGTGCGGGGGTGGCTCTCCGCGCGCCTTCGTCTCCCTCCTCTACATCATCGCGACGCACTTCTTCGCGGTCTTCGCGACGCATGTCTTCGCGACGCATGTCTTCGCGTGGTTCATCCGGCTGCTCTTCTACGTCGGCGAGCGCGCCTCGGAAAAAGCCCGCTCAGCCGGTGAAGGCCGTGGCTCGTGCCCGCCGCCGCGCCCACGCCCGTCTCCGCCACGCCCGCCTCCGCCTGCTCGTCCGTCGCGGCGCGGTGTGCGCCGGGGGAAGGGGGTTCCGTGGCGTCGGTTCGGGTGGCGCGGTCCTGGGGCTGCCACAAGGAGCGGCCGAAGCTGTAGGTGGCGATGCGATTCCTGTGCTGCCCGTTCACCAGGTGGATCACCATGACGCCCACGACGATCAGGCCCAGGATCACCACAACGCTGATCCAGTTGCTCATCGTGCCCTCGCCTCCTCCCTGCGTGAGCGGGATTCGCGGCTTTTCCAGCGTACTGCGGAAGGTGGACAGAGCCGTGGACAGAACCGTGCGCAGAGCCATGGACAGAACCCATGGACAGAGCCCATGGACAGAACCTCGGACTCGGTATTCCCGTGGTGGTCCTCCCCCTGGGACGATGAACACCGATGTGCCGGCCGGGGGAAGTACAGGGGGAAGCAACAGATGACAGGGGTGTTCATTCGCCGCCTGAGCCGGTGGCAGGCCGAACAGCAGCGGGAAGCCCTCGCCGATGTCTATGTCGAGGCGTACCCCCACGCCCATGGCGAGGAGTCCCGCGACCGCCAGGAGTTCCTGGCCACCTTCGCCGAGGATGTGCAGCGGCCCGGCTTCGACATGGTGGTGGCGAGTGGCGGAAACAAGCCGGCGGCGTACGCGTACGGGTTCGTCCTGGACCGGGCCGGGGAGTGGTGGCGCGCGCTGAGCGGCGAGCTGCCGTGGGACTGCGACATCGAGGAGCTGACCGTCTCGGGGCAGGTCTTCGCCCTCGCCGGGCTGATGGTCCTGCCTGCGCACCGGCGGAACGGGGTGGCCACACAACTGGTCGAGCAGCTGCTGATCCGGACGGACGCGGCGCTGGTGGCCGCGCGGGTCGATCCGCTGAACGAGGCCGCCGTGGGGGCGCTCAGGGCCTGGGGCTGGACGAGGCTGGGCGCGGTCGCGCGGCCGGTCGTCTCGTCGCACATCACGCCGGATGTGCCATCGGACGTGTCATCGGACGTGTCATCGGGCGTGTCATCGGGCGTGTCATCGGGCCTCTCGTCGGATCTCTCGTCGGACGGGGTGGCCGCGACCGTGCCGTTCACCGCCGTACCCGTACCTGGGGTCGGTTCCGGCACGGTTACGGACATCTGGAGCCGCGCGCTGACGTCGTGACCGCGCCGGATCGTTATGGAAGGTTAACGCAAGACACATTCTGGACACATCTAAGCTTTCTAGCCTCGCGGGATGTCCCGCCATCGTTCCGCCCGCAAGACCCGCGGCTTCAGAGCCCGCGGTTCCCTACGGAGCCGGGCCGCGTTCCCGATACTCGCGGCCGTGGCCGCCGTCGTACTCCTGGCCGTCTGGGTGGCCATGGACCTCCCGCCGCTGTCCGGCGGCGACTCGGACGCCAAAGCGCGGTCC
The DNA here is from genome assembly GCF_040303865.1 of Streptomyces sp. NPDC094034. Classification (NCBI taxonomy): domain Bacteria; kingdom Bacillati; phylum Actinomycetota; class Actinomycetes; order Kitasatosporales; family Streptomycetaceae; genus Streptomyces; species Streptomyces sp. NPDC094034. Next base: position 125,329 of record NZ_JBEOUD010000009.1, read on the forward strand.
GGTGATCCGGGGTGGTCCGCGACACCCGCCACCCCGGCCTCCACTTCGCCTTCGCCTTCCCCCTCCCCCACGCCCTCGCCTTCGCCCTCCGCCGATCCGGATCACGCGCTCTCCGAGCGGCTCGCCCCGATCCTGAACGCCACGACGGCCTCCCTCTCCGTGGCCGTGCTCGATGTCGAGGGCGGGGACAGCGCGGACTACGGCGTGCAGGCCGGGAAGACATACGACACGGCCAGCATCGTGAAGGTCGACATCCTGGCGGCCCTGCTGCTGAAGGCGCAGGACCAGGGCCGGGTGCTCACCGCGCAGGAGAAGAAGTACGCGACCTCGATGATCCAGGTGAGCGACAACGAATCGGCGGACGCCCTGTGGCAGACGATCGGCGGGGCGGACGGTCTGGACGCGGCGAACAAGCGGCTCGGTCTGACGGCGACGACCGGCGGCAGCGGGCCTCTGTGGGGCCTTACGCAGTCGACGGCGACGGACCAACTCGCGCTTCTCTCAGCCGTGTTCGGCGACGACTCCGATTCCCCGCTGAGCTCGCGCTCGCGGACGTACGTCCAGGGCCTGATGAACGGGATATCGGCGGACCAGGACTGGGGAGTGTCGGCCGCGGGCGCGGTGACGGGGCTGAAGAACGGATGGCTGCAACGGACTGCGACGAAACTGTGGGACATCAACAGCATCGGTCGGGTCGTGGCGGACGGGCACGGTTATCTGGTGGCCGTGCTGTCGAGCGGCAACGTCAGCAAGGAGGCCGGGATCTCGCTGGTGGAGAAGGCGGCGAAGACGGCCGTGGCGGCGGCGGTTTCGGTGGCGGTATCGGTATCGGTATCGGCCTCCGGTGATCACACGTAGGCGGGTCTCCCAGGTCCGGTGGATCCCGCAGGCCATGAGGGCCGTGTCCACGGCTCGCCCCGGGGTGCCAAGGCACCCTTGCACGCGCACAGAAATCCATTAGGTTAGGCTCACCTAAGTCTTTGGTCCGCTCTGTCGTAGTGCTCGACCGTTCAGTCCGATCCGGGGGGACCATGCTCGCCGTATCCCGTCCCACGGCGGACCACCTGACGGCGTATCCGGCATTCCGCGGCCGCCGCGTTCCCGTACGCCGCAAGCTGTGTGGCATGCACCCCGTCCGTTCCGCCCTGCCCCTCACCCCCACCCCGAGGTAGAGCCAGCCGTGTCCGTCACGTTACCGCCCTCCGCCGCGCCGCGATCCGCCCACGCCGCCGTCGAGAAGAGGGGCGAGGGGTGTCCGCGCCCCATGGCCGAGAACACCCGCGTCACCGTTGTCGGTGAACCGCGCACCCCCGAGGACACACTTCCGCGCGATGTCCTGATCGACCGGATACGCGAGGGCGGCCTGATCGTTTTCCCTTACGAGGGCTCCTAGGGACGGGAGTTCGCCGTGCACTCGTTCCTCGGCCACCCCGTCGCCGAGCGCCCTCCGCGCTGAGCCCGCCGTCTCTCCGTGTGCCGTTCCTTCTCCTACTCCGCCGGAGCCATGTCATGACCGTGCCCCCCATCACCCTGCCCACGAGCGGGCGGCCCGCCACGAGCGGGCGGCCCGCCTCCGCCGCCACCGCGGACGGCATACTGCGGCGTCAGCGCGCCAGGGAGTCGTCGGCACGCACCTACGCCCGTTCGTTCCCGATCGTCCCGGCCCGCGCCAAGGGCATGACGATCGAGGGGACGGACGGCCGCCGTTATCTCGACTGCCTCTCCGGTGCGGGGACACTCGCACTCGGCCACAACCACCCCGTGGTGCTGGAGGCCATCCGGCGCACGGTGGAGAGCGGGGCGCCGCTGCACGTCCTCGACCTGGCGACCCCGGAGAAGGACGATTTCACCGACGCGCTCTTCGCCACCCTGCCGAAGCCCTTCGCGGACCGGGCCAGGATCCACTTCTGCGGGCCCGCGGGTACGGACGCCGTCGAGGCGGCGCTGAAGCTGATGCAGACCGCGACCGGCCGGCGCGGGGTGCTCGCGTTCACCGGCGCGTACCACGGCATGACCGCGGGCGCGCTGTCGGCGACCGGCGGCGTCGCGGTCAGGGAGCGGGTCGCGGGCGGCGCGGCCGAGGTGACGCGGCTGCCTTATCCGTACCCGTACCGCTGCCCGTTCGGGGTCGGCGGCGAGCGTGGCGCCGAACTGGCCGCCACATATACGGAACGGCTGCTGGACGATCCCTCGGGCGGTGTCGTACCGCCCGCGGCGATGATCGTCGAAGCGGTGCAGGGCGAAGGCGGCGCGGTGCCCGCGCCGGACGGCTGGCTGCGCGAGATGCGGCGGATCACCGGCGAGCGGGGCATCCCGCTGATCGTGGACGAGGTGCAGACGGGCGTCGGACGCACGGGCGCGTTCTGGGCGGTCGAGCACAGCGGGATCGTTCCGGACGCGATGGTCATGTCGAAGGCGATCGGGGGGAGTCTGCCGCTGGCCGTGATCGTGTACGACCAGGACTACGACGGCTGGCTGCCCGGCGCCCATACCGGGACGTTCCGGGGCAACACCTTGGCCATGACCGCGGGCGCGGCGACACTGCGGTACGTGGCCGACGAAGGGCTGACCGAGCGCGCGGCGGTCGTCGGCGCCAGGATGACCGCGCGGCTGGAGGGGCTGCGTTCCGAACTGCCGGTGATCGGTGACGTCCGAGGACGCGGGCTGATGATCGGGGTCGAGATCGTCGACCCGGAGGGGGAGTTGGACTCGTGCGGCGCTCATCCGGTCGCCCCGGCGGTGGCGGAGCGGGTGCGGTCGGCCTGCCTCGACCGGGGGCTGATCGTCGAACTGGGCGGGCGTTTCGGCTCGACCGTCCGGCTTCTCCCGCCGCTCGTCATCACGGACGAGCAGACGGAAGCGGTTCTGGAGCGGCTGACGGACGCGATCGCCGACGTGTCGGGGCAGCAGCCGGGACGGCGCTCATGAGGCCGGATACGGGGACTGTTGCCTCGGCCCCAGCCCCTACCTCTGCCGCAGCCTCGGCGCCGGATGTCGCGGCGGGTCCCGTGTCGGGAACGGCGCCGGATCTCGCGCCGGCCTCGGAGCGGATCACGCAGTCGCCACCGGGCTCGTCATCGGAATCGGCTCCCGTAGCGCGACCGGACGACGGCGCCCGCGTCACCGCCCTGTCCGGCGGGACCGGCGGCGCCGATGCCCTGGCGCCGCTCGTGGACACGGTGATGGACGCCCTCGCCCGAGGCGCCCGGCGGCGCGGCGGCCCCATCGCGCCCGGTCGGCCCGGAGATGTCGCGGCCGCGGTCGGCGAGGTGTTCGGCGGTCCGGCCGCCGTCACCGGAGCCGAGGCGCTCGACCGGCTCACCGAACTCCTCGCGCACGGCAGCGCCGACCCGGCGGACGCCTCCTGCGCCGCCCACCTGCACTGCCCGCCCCTCGCCATCGCCGTCGCCGCCGACCTCGCGGTCTCGGCCCTCAACCCGTCCCAGGACTCCTGGGACCAGGCACCCGCCGCCACCGCTCTGGAGTCCCTGCTGCTCCAGGAGTTGGCCGCCCTGGTCGGGTACGACCCCGAGCGGGCCGCCGGAGTGCTCACCTCGGGTGGCACGGAGTCCAATCTGATGGGCCTGATGCTGGCCAGGGACCGGGTCCTCGGCGCGGCGTCCGGCTGGCAGATCGAGCTGACGGGGGTGCCCGGCACCGGCGCCGGCGCCGGAACGGGCCCGGCACCCCGTCCCCGTATCCTCGCCTCCGCCGCGGCGCACTTCTCCGTACAGCGCGCCGCCGCCCTGCTCGGCCTCGGGGAGGACGCGGTGCTGTCTGTCCCGGTCGACCGTCAACTCCGTATGGATACGGAAGCGTTGGCGGCCGTGCTGGACAGCTGCGCCGAGCGCGGGGAACTGCCGGTCGCGATCGTCGCCACCGCCGGTACGACCGACACCGGCTCCATCGACCCGCTGCGCGCGTGCGCGGCGCTCGCGGCCGAGCACGGCGCCTGGCTGCATGTGGACGCCGCGTACGGCGGCGGCGCCCTGCTCTCCGACCGGCTCGCACCGCTCCTGGACGGTCTCGGACTCGCCGACTCCGTCTCGCTCGACTGGCACAAGCTGGGCTGGCAGCCGGCCGCCGCGGGCGTCTTCCTGGTGCGGCGGTCGGAGACGTACGCGTCGCTCGCGCGCCGGGCCGTCTATCTCAATCCGGCCGACGACGAGGAGGCCGGTTACCCGAGCCTGCTCGGACTCTCGCTGCGTACGACACGCCGGGCCGACGCCTTCAAGATCGCGGTCACCCTGCGGACGCTGGGCAGGGAGGGGCTGGGCCGGCTCGTGGACGCCTGCCGTGAGCTGGCCGTATCGGGAGCACGGGCGGTCGCGTACCAGCCACGGCTGGAGCTGCACTCCGAACCGGTGCTGACGGCCTTCCTGTTCCGCTATCTGCCGGAGCGTCCGACGGATCCGGCGAACGCCCCGACGGACACGGTGGAATCGGCGGACACGACCAACGCTTCGGCGGGGTACGAGGCGCGCTGCGACGCGGTCAACGCCGCCCTGCGCCGCAGGCTCCTGCGCGAGGGCAGCGCCGTCGTCGGCCGTACGGAACTCCCCGGTGAGGGGCCGGGGCGCGTACGGCTCAAGCTCACGCTGCTCAACCCGCACACCACCGCCGCCGAGGTGGAGCGGCTGCTCGGCGCCGTCGTGGCGGCGGGGCGTGCGGAGGAGAAGGGAGAGGCAGGGTGACCTTACGGAAGACGGCCGGACCCTCCGTACGGACCCCGGACCCGCCGGGCGTCGACGTCACGCTGAGACTGTCCCTCGGTACGCGGCTCACCAACTCCCGTCGCGGCAACGACACTCAGTCCGTCCACATCGACCTTCCCCATCCCCTCGCGGAGGCCAAGCGGTGACGACCGAAGACATACACGCGGGTGAGCACGAGCACCGGCACCAGCACCAGCACCGGCACCAGCAAGGCCCCGAGAACAAGACCCACGAGACCGACAAGACCCACGAGAGCCACGAGAGCCACGAGAGCCACGAGAGCCACGAGACCTATGACCTGGTCGGCGTCGGCATCGGGCCGTTCAATCTCTCGTTGGCCGCTCTCTCCGACAGCGCTCCTGGGCTCCGTACGCTCTTCCTCGACGCCAAGCCCGCCTTCTCCTGGCATCCCGGGCTGCTGATGGAGGGAACGGTTCTCCAAGTCCCCTTCCTCGCCGACCTGGTGACCATGGCCGACCCCACCAGCCCCTGGTCATACCTCAACTATCTGCGGCAACACGACCGGATGTTCCCCTTCTTCTTCTCCGAGCGCTTCCACATACCGCGTCGCGAGTACGACCACTACTGCCGCTGGGTCGCCGAAAGCCTGCCGTCCTGCCGCTTCGACGCACGCGTCACGGAGGTCGAGTGGGAGGAACGCGACGAGGTGTTCGTCGTCACCCACCGCGCGGCCGACGGCGCGGTCTCGCGCGTACGGGCCCGGCAGATCGTGCTGGGCGTCGGTACGAACCCGGTCGTCCCCGAGCCGTTGCGCCCGCTGCTCACCCCCGCGCACGCGGGGCGCGTGCTGCACAGCTCCGACTACCGCACCCACCGGGCGCGGCTGGCCGCTCTCGCCGATGTCACGGTCCTCGGGGCGGGCCAGTCCGGCGCCGAGGTCGCCCTCGATCTCCTGCGCCATCAGGACGGTTCCGGTGCGGGCGGCCCGTATGTCCGTTGGCTGGCCCGTACCCCCGCCTTCGCGCCGATGGAGTACTCCAAGATCGGCCTTGAGCACTTCACGCCCGACTACATCCGGTACTTCCGCGCCCTGCCCGAGGAGCGGCGCGAGCGGCTCGTACGCGAGCAGTGGCAGCTGTACAAGGGCGTCAGCGAGGAGACGCTGGGCGAGATCCACGACGAGCTGTACGAGCGGACCATCGGCGGTACGGAGCCGCGCGCGGCTCTGCACCCGGGCGTCACGCTCGTCGCGGCGGAGCCCGAGCGGGGCGGCGACGGCGGCGACGGGGGCGAAGGCGGGGACGGCGACGGGGACAGGGGCGGCTATGTGCTGACCTGCCGGCATACGGAACAGGACGCGCTGTTCGAGGTGCGTACGTCGGCGATCGTGGCGGCCACCGGATACGCGGCGGCGCGCCCGGCCTTCCTGGACAGCATGGCGAAGCTGGTGGACTGGGACGAGCAGGGGCGCTACCGGATCGACGGCGACTACCGGGTCGCGTTGGACGCGAGCGTGTCCGGCGCGCTGTACGTGCAGAACGCGGAGCTGCACACGCACGGCATAGGGGCTCCGGATCTCACGCTCGGCGCGTGGCGGGCGGCGACGATCCTCAACGCGGTCGCGGGGCGGGAGGTACTGCGGGTGCCGGAGCGCGCCGCTTGGACGACGTTCGGGACGCCGGGGACCGGGGTGGCGGCTACCGGCGTGGCGGCCACCGGGACGGCGTCGGGCACGTAGTCCAGCGGCACGGCCTAACGTGCGGCGACGTAGCTCTTCTCCATCGCGTCCAGCACCTGGCCCGCGCCGGTGTAACCGATGCCGAGCATCCACAGGTTGTCGTCGACCTTGAAGGCCATGTCCTTCTTCACCGCGTCCAGGTTCTTCCACAGCGGGCCGCCGATGGTGTCGGTCTCCTTGGCCTTCTTCGCGTCGCCGTAGGTGGAGTAGAAGATGACGTCGGCGTTGGCCTTGTCGATCTGCTCGGGGCTGACGTCGACCGCGAAGCCGGTGGTGTCCTGGTTGGCGGGCCGGCCGAGCTGGAGGTCCTTGAAGATGGAGCCGACGAAGGTGTCGTTCAGGTAGAGCCGGGTGTCCGCGCCCTCCACGAAGCGTACGAAGCCGACCTTGGTCTGCTTCGCCTTCGCGGCCCCGCCCAGCGCGTCGGTCAGCCGCTTGACGTGCGCGTTGTAGTCGGAGACGACCTTCTTCGCCTCGTTCGTCCTGCCGAGGGCGTCCGCGTGCAGCTCGAAGTTCTCGCGCCAGGTCGGCCCGGTGGTGTCGGAGAAGACGGTCGGGGCGATCTGCGAGAGGGACGGGTAGTTCTTCTCGTCGCGGACCTTGCTGCTCAGGATCAGGTCCGGCTTGAGCGCGGCGATGGCTTCGAGGTCCGCCCCGGCGATCAGGCCGACGGGCCGGATGCCCGTGAGCTTGTCCTCGGGGAGGTACGTGGAGAAGGGGGCCTTGTCGACGACCGTGGTGGCGCCGACCGGCGTGACGCCGAGGGTGACGGCCGAGTCGAGCGCGTCCGTGTCCAGCACGACGACCCGCTTCGGCGCGTCACTGACCTTCACATCGCCCATGACCGTCTTGACGATGTGCGTACCAGCACCGCCGTCGGCGGCCTCGCCCCCCTTGTCGCCGGCCTTGTCGCCGCCACCGCACCCGGCAAGCGTGACGGCGAGCGCGGTGGTGGCGGCCATGGTGATACGGCGGCGAGCGAAGGTTCTGGACACGGTGGGGAGGCCTCCCTGACAGCAGGCCGGACCCTTCCGACCTAAGTAAGGCAAACCTAATCTTCGCCCCGTCCGGTCAACAAGTCGTCCGGGCGAGGCGTCGCGGTCGGATCAGACGCGTCACGGACGGATCCGAGGCGTCGCGGCCGGATCGGACGCGTCACGGACGGATCAATCGGATCAAGGTGCGACGCGTCGGGAAAAGAGCGACGGTTAGAAGCGACCGTTGGAGCAGCACGCGAGTTCGAACGGAGAACGCGATGAGCGGCACCGGCACGACCCAGGACTATGACGTGATCGTCCTCGGCGGTGGCGCCCCTGGCGAGCACGCCGCCGGTGCGCTCGCCGAGGGCGGCCTGCGTGTCGCCGTCGTGGAGCGCGACCTGGCCGGCGGCGAGTGCACGTACTGGGCGTGCATTCCGTCGAAGACGCTACTGCGCCCCGGCGAGGCGGTGCAGGGCGCGCGTGACGCGGCGGGGAGCGCCGAAGTAGCCGTAAAGGCGGCCCTGGCCTGGCGTGACTACATGGTCTCGGACTACTCCGACGCCGGAGCCGCGCGGTGGCTGGCGGACAAGGGGATCGCTCTGCTGCGCGGCCGCGGTCGCCTGGCGGGCACCGGGGCGGTGGAGGTCGACGGCGTGCGGTACACCGCCGAGCACATCGTGCTGGCGAACGGCGCCGATCCCGTCGTACCGCCGCTTCCCGGCCTGCGGGACCTCGACGGCGTGTGGGGCACACGCGAGGCGACGGGCATGAAGGCGGTGCCCGCGCGGCTGCTCGTGCTCGGCGGCGGGCCGGCCGGGGTCGAACTGGCGCAGGTGGTACGTCGCTTCGGCGGCGAGGTCGTTCTCGTCGAGGCCTCCGCGCATCTGCTCGCCCGCGAGCCGGCGCCGCTGGGCGAGGCGCTCGGCAAGGCCCTGCGCCGCGACGGAATCGAGCTCGTACTGGGCATGCACGCGACCAAGGCGCGCCGCGACGGGGAGGACTACGTTCTGGAGCTGGAGGACGGACGCGAGGTGCGCGGCGATCGTCTGCTCATCGCGACCGGACGCCGCCCGCGCGTCGAGGGGATCGGGCTGGAGACCGTCGGCATCACCGGGGCCGGCCGGGGGATCCCGGTCGACGCGCGCATGAGGGCGGGCGAGCGGTTGTGGGCGATCGGCGATGTGACCGGTATCTGGCCGCTGACGCACGTCGGTGAGTACCAGGGCGAGATCGTCGCCGCGAACATCCTCGGCGAACCCCGTGAGGCCCATTACGAGGCAGTCCCGCGCGTCACGTACACCGATCCGCAGGCGGCGTCGGTGGGCGCGGCCGAGGCCCGGTTCAGCGCCACCGCGCCGCTGTCGGAGGTCGCCAAGACGGCTACGTACATGCACGCCTACGCCGAATCGAACGGCTTTCTGACACTTCTCAGCGATGGTGACGTGCTGACCGGCGCCTACGGGCTCGGTCCCGAGGCCGGGGAGTGGATGCAGCAGGCCACGCTCGCGATCCGCGCCCGCGTCCCGCTCGGCGTGCTGCGCGACACGATCCAGCCGTTCCCCAGCTTCTCGGAGATCCACGCCGCCGCGCTGAAGGCGCTCAGGGCCGAGATCAGGGGGACGCGGCAGCCGGTCGAGGCGTGAGCACGACGGCCGCGTCGAACGTCAGGCCGACGGCGAATTGCTGCCCGCTGAGGCTGACCGGGGGCCCGCGGAGGCTGACCGGGGGCCGGCGGAGCCCGGCCGGGAACATCGGACGCGGCCTGTCCGTCTATGCCTATGCCAGCGAGGTGGAGTGATCGAGTGAGGTGGAACCCGCTATGACCACAGCCCGGGACCTGATGATCACCGCCTTGGACGTGGCGCCCAGTCCACCGCCCGAGGCCGGTGAGCTGTCGCTCGCGCTCGCGGGGGCCGAGCTGATCGACCTTCTGTCGGCCGAGGCGATTCGGCTGGAGGGCGACCGGATCGTGCCCGGCCACCGGCCGGACATCGCTGATGGTCCACTGGACCAGGCCGCGGAGTCGCTCGCCAGGGAAGCGCCGTACGAGCTGGTCGCCGACTGGCTGTGGCGGAGAGGCCAAGGCCTGGCCGCGGCGTATCTGGCCGCTTTTGAGGCGGAGGGCCGGCTGACGCGACCGCGGCGCCGCGGGCTGCCTTTCCGTACGGGCCGTACGGTGCTGGTCGATTCGCCCGAACGTCGTCTGGCGGGTGAACGCTGGGCATCGAACGAGCCGGTCCTCACCGCCCTCGCGACGGCCGTCGGGATCCGCGACAAGAACGACGAGGACGGCAAGGACGGCAGGGACGGCCAGGACGGCAGGGACGACAAGGAGGGGACGGGAGAAGCCCCAGTCACCGCAGGGGACGCGGGAGACGCGGGGGACGCGGTCGAGACCGTAGTCGTCGCGGTCAATGAGGCGTTGCTGGAACTGGAGGCCGTACGGCAGCGGCGGTCCATCGAGCAGGCTGCTTTCGACAACGTCTGGCGAGGCTACTGATCGTCCACTGACGGTCTGCCCCCTGGAGGGGACGACGGGAGAACTCCCCCGGTCCGTCCCCTCCGGGGCATCTCAGCAGCATGGCACCACGCCCCTCAGTGCCGACGGGCCCGGTGGATGGTGAGGATGAGCGCGGCGGACGCGGCGACGATCAGCCCCACGAACCCCGGGTGAATGTCCTTGGACAGGCTTTCCGCGCCGTCGGGCCGCGTGAGCCATACGACGAGCGGGATGGCGAACGTGACGGCGACGAGTGAGGCCGCCCGGCGAACCGCCCGGTCGGGGGTGCCGCGAAGAGCGCCGACCAGCGCGATCGTGACCGGGATGATCGCGAGCAGGGCGAACTGGCCGAGAACCATGATCGGAACCGCCCAGGCGGAGATGGTGACCGGCAAGGAGGTGCGCCGTCGGGCGCCGACGAGTGACTCGGAGGTGGCTGTCATGACATTCCCTCTCGCGTGACTTCGCTAGACAATTTGGCGTTCGTTAGAAGTTCTAACTCACGGGAGAAGGGGACGTCAATAGCTTCCGTGATAGCTTCTAACTAAATCTTGAGCGTGTAGTCGCGCAGGTGTGGAAGGTGGCAGGCCATGGCAGAAGCAGGCACAAGGACCCCGCGCGAGCGCTATCGCGGCCAAGTACGCGCGGAAATCAAGGAACGCGCGTGGGAACAGATCGCCACGGCGGGCGCGTCGGCGCTCTCCCTCAACGCGATCGCCAAGCGGATGGGCATGAGCGGACCCGCGCTCTACCGGTATTTCGCCGGCCGCGACGAGCTGATCACCGAACTCATCAGGGACGCGTACCGAAGCCTCGCCGACACCTTCCGCGCGGCCCACGAGTCCGGCGCCGACGTGGCCGGGCTGGCGCACGTCCTCCGCACATGGGCGCTGGCCGACCCCCAACGGTATTTCCTCATCTACGGCACACCCGTCCCTGGCTACGAGGCACCCGACGACATCACGGCCATCGCCTCCGAGATCATGACGACCCTGCTCGACGCCTACACGGCACTGCCCTCGGACCGCCCCACGACACCGTTCGCCACCCATCTCGAAGACCACCGGCCGTGGGCGGCCGACCACCCCGCCTCACCCGAGACCCTTCACCGGGCCCTGACGTTCTGGACCCGGCTGCACGGCGCGCTGTCCCTCGAACTCGCGGGCCAGTTCGCCGGGATGGAATTCGACCCCGCGCTGCTCTACGCGGCCGAACTGGACGACCTCACCGCCCCGTAAGGCCGTCCGAACGTCTGAACCTCGGGTCATGACTGGCGCCGTAGAGGTAGTTGACACGTCAAAGATTCCTGCTACGGTTGAAGTTAGTTGACATGTCATATATTACGCCGCTCAAGGGGAAGGGACGCCGGTGAGGAACGAAACCGACCCTGGCGTCCGCCTTTATCAGGTTCGCAGTGCCATGCCCGAACGGGGCGTATCCCCGCGGCACGACCAGAGGAGGCAGGGAAGATGCAGGACACATTTGTGGGTGCCGATCTCATCGTTCATAACGCAAAAATTGCCACGCAGAATTTAGCCCAGCCGGAGGCGGAAGCGCTCGCTGTGAAGCGGGGGAGGATTTACGCTGTTGGCAACGATGCCGAGATCCTTGCCCTAAAGGACCAAGGCACAAAGGTGATTGACGCCGGCGGTCGGCGGTTGATACCAGGCCTGGAAGACGCGCATCTGCACCTGCTCAATAGCAAATTCTACAATTACGAAACCAGATGGGATGGCGTCCCCACTCTGGCACGGGCACTGGAAATGCTCCACGAGCAGGCCGAGAGGACGCCGGAAGGTCAGTGGGTAAGGGTGTCCGGCGGCTGGTCGCCCCACCAGTTCGAAGAGGACCGACTTCCTACCATGGAAGAGCTCGAAAGGGCTGTGCCCAACCGACCTCTTCACGTGCAATACGCCTACAACCAGGCCTTCATAAACGCTCAGGCCAGGGAACAGTTGGGGGTAGGCACCTCTGCCTTTCCGGACGTGCCCGGGATGGTCCTTGAGAAGGACCAGGACGGCCGCTATACGGGAGTCGTATACGGCAATACCTTCAACTTCCTCACCATCGAGGCCATGCTTCCTGAACCGGGCTTCGAAGAGCAAGTGAACTCACTGGGCCGGGCAATCAGGGATCTGAATCGCTTCGGCGTAACCTCCGTTATAGACTGCGCGAGCTCAGAACCTTATCCGGAGGGCCACAATATTGTTGGCGCATTGATCAAGGAAGACCTCCTGAGGGTTCGGCTTCCCTTTATTGACATACAGATCGCGATCACGAGCAGCGGCTTCGAGATAAATGTAGACGACGCGATCGAGACCATAACCAAAAAGGCCCCGATCAGTCCCGGTCAAAACTTGCATCCGAGGTGGCAGCACGGTCATGAATACCTGGGCTACGGGGAGGCTCTCGGGCCTGAGCTGCACGATCACGAAGATTTTGATCAGCCGGCGATCATCATCGATCCGGAGTTGATGCGTTCGAAGGTAACGGAAGATTTCGCGAAGCTCGTCAAGCGAAGGATTCCCTTCCGGGTGCACTTCAGTTACAACGAGAACATTACTCCCTTCCTGGATGCCTTGGAGGAAGTAGATCAGCAGACGCCGCTCGATGGCTTGCGCTGGTCCATTGAGCATGCCGAAACCATCAGCCCGGAAAACATAGCGCGGGTCAGGAAGCTCGGCGGAGCCGTGGCCCTGGATGGCAAAATGGCCGTGCACGGCGACGGCTTTGCAAAGACCTACAGCAGAGAAAAGGCCTTGCAGACGCCGCCCTTCCGTCATCTCCTGCAAAGTGGTATTCCGGTAGCTCTGACCACTGACGGATACCGGGCATCCTCGTATCATCCCTGGACAACCATAAGCTGGGCGGTTACCGGCAAATCCGTGTCAGGCTCGGAGGTGTTGGGCAGCGACAACCGCCTGAGCCGAGCAGAAGCATTGAGGCTCTTCACCCTGGGTGCCGCCTGGTTCGAGAACAGCGAACACGAAAAAGGCAGAATAGCACCGGGCAACCTGGCCGACTTCGCCGTGCTCAACGCGGATTATTTTTCCGTACCAGATGAGGAGATCAGAGGCATCTCCTCCGTACTCACCGTCGTAGACGGCCGCGTAGTATTCGGCGACAGCGAATATCGGGACCTGGCTCCCGAACTCCCGGAAGTAATGCCGGCATGGTCACCCGTGAAATATTTCGGAGGCTATTACAACGCGTCCTGATTGCTGTCACCCGTGTGGGCTGCCGCGGTCGCCTTGCCCCAGCGCTCCTTCCACTCCTGGACTCCGTCCGTCTCCCTCCGGCCGGAATCCAGGTGCGGGGCCTCGGTGCGGTGGTGTGTGATCGAAGGCATGGCGATCGCATTGAGCACGTTGGAAGCCGACGGACTGAGCAGGGCTGTGGGCGTGCTGCGGGAGTGGCAGAACGACGGGGCCCCGATGCAACTGCATCCGGGGGACCTGGGCTGGTTCTGGCGGTCAGGTACGGAAGCGACCGCCGCGGCGGTCAGGACGTGGAGCCGGGACGGACGGATTCTCGCCGTGGGACTGCTGGACGGTCCCGGGCTGTTGCGGCTGACGATCGCGCCGGAGGCCCAGCAGGACGAGGAGTTGACACGGCGGCTGGTGGAGGACGTGACCGAGCCGGAGCGCGGCGTACTGCCCCGGGGAAAGGTGAGCGTCGAGTCGCCGATGGGTGTACTGGTCCGGGATCTGCTGTCCGAGGACGGCTGGAACGCCGACGAGCCATGGACGCCGCTGTGCCGCGACCTCACCGAGCCGGTGAAGGCACCGGGCGTGCGGATCGGGGTGATCGGGCCGGAACAGGCACATGTGTTCACCACCGCGCATCGGGCAGCGTGGGACGGATCGAGGTTCACGGAGGAGCGCTGGCACGCGATGGTGGCCGGACCGCCGTACGCCGACGCCCGGTGTCTGGTCGCGTACGACGACCGGGACAACGCGGTGGCGGCGGTGACGGTGTGGTCGGCCGGCCCGGGCAGGCCCGGGTTGCTCGAACCGATGGGTGTACATCGGGAACATCGCCGTCAGGGCTACGGCGAGGCGATCTGCGTCGCCGCGGCGTCCGCGCTCAGGGAGCTGGGATCGTCGAGCGCGATCGTCTGCACCCCGAGCTCGAATGCCGGGGCCGTCGCCACGTACAAGTCAGCCGGCTTCCGGCAGCGCCCTGAGGTACGGGACCAGTACAGGGACGCGTGAACCTCTGCCGGGGCGGACGGGACTGGGGTTCGGGTGGGGCGGGTGGCGGATGGTCGGCGTCGGGTCAGTGCCGAGGGGTAGTCGGGGGCACCCGGTGCGTTCGATGACGGGTGGGGGCCGCCCCTAGGTTTCAGTTTCGCGGTTGCGGGTTGGGCGTCAAGGGCGCTCCTTCGTCGCGTCGGCTGCGCCGATTCCGCTTCGCTCCACCCTTGACACCCAACCCTCCACCGCAAGTGCAGCTTTGAGGGGGGCGGCCCGGGGGGGGAGGGGTCCCCGGGGAAGCAGCTCTGTTCCGGGGGCCGGGTCCCGGCCTTGGGTGGGTGGGCCCTGCGGGGCTGCGCAGGAGTGGAGTGGGGCGGCCCGGCACCGGCTCAGCGAGTGGATGTGGGTGGGTGGTGGGGACTCATGCCCCGCTGGTGACGGTCCGTTGTCGGGTGACACCTGTGCCCTGGGGCGGACGGACTCGCCACCTGCCCTCAATGTCCCGTTTTGGAAGGGGCTTTGGGGAGTGCTCCGGCGGGTCATGCGTCCCAAGTTCGGTTAACCGGGCCCCACGACGCATGCCCCCCTCTGAGAGGCCTACTGGTCGCCTCATCAGTCACATCCGCCTCATTTCCCACGGTCCGGGGCCGGGAAGAGGCCGGGGCTGGTGCCCCGCTGCTGGGTGTGTGGGTGGTGGGGTGGGTGTGACTCCCGGGGCGGCCAGGGGGCCGGTCAGGGGTGGCGATGTGCCGTGGAGGCGACTTAACCGAACCCAGGACGCATGACCTGCCCGGGGCCCCTGGAATGGCCCGCCAAACTGGGACATTGGGGGCCGGTGGCACGCATCACCCCCCTCCGACCGGCCTCATCGGTCACATCCGTCCCATTCCTCACGGTGCGGGGCGGGGGAGCGGCCAGGGCTGGTGCCCCGCCGCTAGGGGTGTGGGTGATGGGGTGAATGTGACTCCCGGGGCGGCCAGGGGGCCGGTCAGGGGTGGCGATGTGCCGTGGAGACGACTTAACCGAACCCAGGACGCACGACCTGCCCGGGGCCCCTGAAATGGCCCGCCAAAATGGGACATAGGGGGCGGGTGGCGAGTCCGTCCCCCTCAGGCAACAGGTGCACCCGTCAACGGACCGTCACCAGCGGGGCATGAGTCTCCACCACCCACCCACATCAGCTCGCTGAGCCGGTGCCGGGCCGCCCCACTCCACTCCCGCGCAGCCCCGCAGGGCCCACCGACCTGCGGTCGGCAACCAGCCCCCGGAACAACGCAGCCCCTCCGGGGACCCCTCCCCCCGGGCCGCCCCCCCCTCAAAGCAGCACTTGCGGTGGAGGGTTGGGAGTCAAGGGAGGAGCGCAGCGGAATCGGCGCAGCCGACGCGACGAAGGAGCGCCCTTGACGCCCAACCCGCAACCGCGAAACTGAAACCTAGGGGCGGCCCCCACCCGTCATCGAACGCACCGGGTGCCCCCGACTACCCCTCGGCACTGACCCGACGCCGACCATCCGCCACCCGCCCCACCAAGTGCGCCTGCGGCGCACGGACCGTCACCCGCACCGGATCAGGGCAGCAGTAGCACGTGTACGTGAACCCCTCCTCCGCATCGAGCGGCACCGGCGGAAGGGCACTCTCCGCACTCGGCATCACCGCGTACAGCACCCCCACCGCCAGCACGATCGCACTCATCGCGATCGACACAACACCCCACAGGGCGGGGTCCGTTACGGGTGCCATCACCCGGCCACCTCGTTCCTGGCCTCGGCCAACGTGAACCAGACGGTCTTGTGACTGGGCGAGCATCCCCCGTAGATCGTCGACCCCCATGCGAGGGCCAGGCTCTCCACGAGGACGAGTCCACGCCCCGAGTTCTGTTCGCCGACCGCGCCCGCCGCAGCGGGCGCGGTGCGCGCGGAGGGCGTGGGCAGCGCCCACGGTTTGTCGTCTGCGACGGAGACGGTGACCTGTTTGCGGTTGACCGTGACACGGACGCGGATCAGGGGCGTCCGGGTGTGCCGGTGCGCGTTGGTGACCACTTCGGTCACGCAGAGGCGCGCGTCGTCGACGAGGCTGCGGTGCCGGCCGAGCCCGAGTAACGACGTGACGAAGTCACGCGCGATCCTGGGCGCGGTCGCCGTACTGGGCAGGACCAGCCGGTAGGTCTCGGCGCCCTGGGGTGGTGGGGGTACGGGAGTTGCGGTGGCGGTCACGGTGGTCATGTCGTTCTCCCAACGCGGTGCGGTCTGAACTGGCGCGTGGCCCGCCATGCGTGGCGATGGCCGCGAGGGCGCGCCACAAGGCGCGCCAGAGCGGCTGCACTTCGGTCTTACTGACGTGCAACGCGGCACTGTGACGAAGGTAGGGTAAATACATTCACCGGTCCACCCAAGTAACTCAATCTGGGGATAGCCGGTGGACCGGTGACCCGGGTACGCGCAACACTGTGAGCAGACAGGGGAAGGTGACATGCCGCCAAGGGACAACCCGACCGCCCGCCAGGCGCGCCTCGGCGCGGAGTTGAAGAAGCTACGCATTCGCGCGGGCAAAACGGCTCGCGAAGCGGCCGGCCTCTTTTCGACGGATCAGGCCCGGATCAGCAACATCGAGTCCGGGCGCCTCGGGATCAGCGAGGAGAGGATCCGCAAGCTGGCGGTCTTCTACGACTGCACGGACAGCGCGCTGATCGAGGCTTTGTGCACCATCACGAATGAACATCGCGGCCAGTACTGGTGGGATGAGTATCGCGGCGTCCTCCCTCCTGGCTTCTTGGACATCGCCGAGCTTGAGCATCACGCGGGATACTTGCGCTACCTGCAACCGGTCACCTTTCCGGGCGTCTTGCAGACTGAAGACTACGCACGGGCCCTATTCGGCAGCACGCTTCCGAAACTTCCCGCAAATGAGGTACAGGCGCGAGTCGAACACCGGATGAGACGGAAGTCGATCTTCGATCGTGAGGCTCCTCCAGATCTGGAGGCAATCATTCACGAGGCCGCGCTCCGCATGCGGGTTGGCGGGCGGAGCGTCGCCCGCGAGCAACTTGGCCATCTCATGGAGATGTCGGAACGACCGGACATAATGATCCGGATCATCCCATTCACCAACGAGGACTTCCTCGACCTCACCCACACCGTGCTCTACGCGGGCGGCGTCACACCACGGTTCGATACGGTTCATATCGACAATCGCTACGGTGGCCGCTTCCTGGATGCTGCCACCGAATTGGAGAATAATCGAACGCTGCTCGACTTTGCCGAACAGGCTTCCCTGGAGCCTGCCGAGTCGCGCAGCTTCATTCATCACATCGCGCGAGAACTGTGAGAGACAGAGGCATGAGCACAGAGATCAAGTGGCAGAAATCTTCACTGTCAGGCGATGGGCCGCAGTGTGTCGAGGTCGCCGAACACAACGGCGCGATCCTGCTGCGCGAGAGTGACGACCCGAACGCAGTCACGACCACCAGCCGCACCAAGTTCGCCGCCTTCATCGCAGGCGTCAAAGCAGGCGAGTTCGACCACTTCACCAACTGAATCGCCGCCTAGGCCGACATCCCCTTCGACTCGAAAGGCAATGGCGTGAGCACAGAGATCAAGTGGCAGAAGTCGTCGTTCTCCGAAGGAGGAGCGCAATGCGTCGAGATCGCCGAACACAATGACGCCATCCTCATGCGGGAGAGTGACGACCCGAACGCAGTCACGACCACCAGCCGCACCAAGTTCGCCGCCTTCATCGCAGGCGTCAAAGCAGGCGAGTTCGACCACTTCACCAACTGAATGCCTACCTGCGTGCCAACACCCGCTCGACACCCTGGAGCAGAGGCATGAGCACAGAGATCAGCTGGCAGAAGTCCTCCTTCTCGGGAGGTGACAACAATCCGAACTGTGTCGAACTGGCCAGCGTTAACGGGCAGATCAAGTTGCGCGAAAGCGACACCCCGGACACCTTCGTCACAACAAGTCCCGAGAAGCTGCGCGCCTTCATCCTCGGTATCAAAGCAGGCGAGTTCGACCACTTCACTGACTGACCGAGCCCTCCCACCTGCGACCGGAGCCCCTCACCCCCGACGGTGAGGGGCTCTCACCATGTAGCGGCCAACATAAATGCTCCGGTACACACTTGCGTACCCTCTCTCCGTAACGCTAGCGTCGCTGTGCGTCGCCGATCCAGGGTCGTCCCTCGGCAGGACATCGCCCTGACCGGCGCAACTCTCCCCGTCCCGCGCCCCATTGGGGAGAGTCCCGAAGGGTTGTCCCCCGCCCGCCGCTCGTCATGCCGGCGCGTGGGCGGGGGACAACTCTGCCCCCGCATCCCGCACTGAGGAGAAGGGCACCACGACCATGGCCCCACCCCCACCCTCACGCCCACCCACACCTCCACCCCCACCCGCACTCCCACCAGAACCCCCCACCCCCACAACCGCGACCGGCAGTGAGGCGCGGCAGCGTCTGTCCATGTTGATCGACATGTTCGGTGTGCACGGGACGCTCATGGTCCCCACGACCACGACCACGGCCACGACCATGACCACGGCCACCGCCACTGCCGCCCCATGCCCGGACGCGTCCCCTGCCCTCCCCGACGAAGCCGAGCTGTTTCAGCGGATCTTCGGGGACCCGCCACCGCGGTGACCGCCCACCGCCCGCGCCCCGCACCATCCGCGACCGAAAGGATCACCATGCCCCCGCCCCAACCCGACGTCCTCGCCGATGCCCTGATCCGCGTACCCCGGCACACGTTCATTCCGGCCCAGGGCTGGGCCGTGCCACAAGGCAGCGGAACTCCTCCCGCCGCCGCCTCCGGGTACTGGATCGATCAGCACCGTGACCCCGACCGCTGGTGGCGGGCCGTCTACTCCGACACCGTGATCGTCACTCAGCTCGACGGCGGCCGGACCGAACTCACCCCCGCCAACGCCGCCGCCCCGTCGTCCGCGCCGAGTTGTGCCGCCTCCAGTCCCCTCCTCGTGACCGCCGGGTTACGGCACCTCGCGCCTCGGCCTGGCAACCGGGTGCTCGACATCGGCACCGGTACGGGCTGGACCTCTGGCCTGTGCGCGTACCTCACCGGGGACGACGCCCTCGTCACCACCGTGGAGATCGATCCCGACCTCGCGCGGACCGCCGCCGGGAATCTGGCCCGTTGCGGCCTGCGCCCCGCCATCGTCACCGGTGACGCGGCCTCCGAACTGCCCAGCTCGGACGGCGAGTCAGACGGACTGTTCGACCGCGTGCATGTCACCTGTGGCGTCACGGACATCCCGTACGTATGGGTGGAGCACACCCGTCCCGGCGGGCACATCGTGCTCCCGTACAACCCGCCCGTCGGCAGACTCCTGCGTCTGACCGTCCACGAGGACGGCTCGGCCACCGGCCGGTTCGGGGAGGAGTGTTCGTACATGCCGTTGCGTTCTGAGCGGCAGCCCCAGCGGCCTGACGAGGGCGCGACCCGCACCGACACCCCACCCCGCGTCCGTTCCCTCGACTCGGCCTCCGACTCCGACACCGAGTCCCTGCTCCACCCCGCCCCCGGCCTTCAGGTCCTGCTCGCCGCCCTCGTCGGCGACGAGCCCTGGACGGGCGCTTCCGGCAGCGTGCTGCTGACGGACGGAGTCTCCCGCGCCGTCGTCGAGAACGGCGGCCGACTGACGCAGACCGGGCCGCGCGATCTCTGGGACGAGGCCGAGTCCGTCCATCGCGCCTGGATCCGGCGGGGCCGACCGGGGCTGGACCGTATCGGCTTCACCGTCACCCCCCAGCGGCAGTATGTGTGGGTGGACGATCCGGCCGTACCCGCCGTTCGGGCGCTCGACGAGACGCCGGACGCGAGACCGGCGGTGGGAGCTTCCCTTGGCTGACTGCGGCACCTGTCACGGCAAGGGATGGGTCTACGAACACCAGGACGGCGCGCGCAAGAAGGTGAGTTGCCCCGTCTGCAAGTGAGACCTCGCGGCCGGCGGGACCTCATACCCCCGGTCTGCCCAGCACCAGAATCTGGATCGCCAGCACCGCCGCCCCGCGCGCCCAGTCGTTGAAGTCGGAGACCTTGGTCTCCAGCGGGACCGGCGCCGCGAACGGATCGCGGTTCGCGGCGATGGCCTCCTCGATGGCCGCGCCCGCCACCTCCACCAGACCGACGCCCTCCCCGGCGAGCAGGATCTTCTGCGGCATCACGAAGTTGGCGATCTGTGCCACCACGGTCCCGAGGGCGCGCGCCGCCTCGTCCAGCACGCGGGTCGGCATCGGGTCGCCCGCCGCGGCGAGGGCGAGGATCTCGTCGTAGCTGTGGTCGCGGCCGGTGGCGGCCCTGACCTGGTAGCGGATGCTGGGGATGGCGAGGAAGGATACGACGCTGCCGCGGTCGCCGTCCGGGGTGAGGGGGCCGTTCTGGCTGACGATCCAGCGCGGGCCGATGCCATGGTCGCTGTCGGGCGTGCGGACCAACTGGCCGCCGATGACCAGGCCGTAGCCGATTCCCGCGCCTATGGTGAGGACCGCGAAGCGGTCGAGGCCGCGTCCCGCGCCGAACCACGCCTCGGCCTCGATCAGCGCCGCGACATCGTTCTCGACGACGACGGGCAGGCCCGTGCGCCGTTCGAGGAGGTCGGCGAAGGGGACACGTCGCCAGCCCAGGAACGGGGACGAGACCGTACCCGCGGAGAACGAAGCCGTCTCCGAAGGGGACGAAGCCGTATCCGACGGGGACGAGGCCGTACCCGACGCGGACGGGACCGTACTCGACGGGGACGGGGCCGTACCCGCGCCGCCGTTCCCCGCCCGGCTGTCGACCTGGCCGCCGACCCCGACCCCGATACCGGACAGCCGCGGAAACGCGGCCGCGAACTCCTCGGTCATGGCGTGCAGCAGATCGGCGACCTGGTCCGGGTCGTGCGTAGGGAGAGGTACGGTCCGCTCGGCCACGATGTCGCTCTTGAGCGTCGTGACGACACCGTAGACGGCGTCGGCCGTGATCTTGAACCCGGCGAAATAGCGGGAATCGGCCACTATGTCCAGCGGCTGCGAGGGCCTGCCCTGCCGCGCGCCTGCCGTCGTCACCAGCGCCGGATCCTCGATCAGCAGGCCCGACTCGATCAGCGGTTTCGTCAGCCGGGTCAGGCTGCCTGCCGACAGATCGAGCCTTCTGGCGATCTCCGTGCGCGAGATGGGGCCGTGCGTCAGCACCTCGATCGCCACCGCGCGTTCGGCGGGGCTCAGAGGTGCCCAACTGGCGGCCGGCATGCGCGTGCCCCCTGCGTTCCTCACCATGACAGTGCTCCCGGTTCCCGCTCATCGTAGCCAGGATCAGCCACTCTCCCCGATCAGTTTATTTCACAACAGAAGAAAGAACCGCCCCCGTCAGCGCCATGATCCGCCCAAACGTCATCAGATCCAGTGCGAGCACACCTCTTGACGCCTCGATTCTTTCACGTCAAAAGTAATGGGAGACGAGGACGAGTCATGGACAAGGAGTCTCTGATGGCTGTCGTCTCCAGCGGAGCACCGGGAACGAAGGCACGCGCACCGCGAAGTCCCCGCGGGGACGGCCGACTCGCGGCGGTCTTCATCGCCCCGGCCCTGGCCGGCTTCCTGGTCTTCCTGCTCTGGCCCACTCTGCGCGGCGTCTATCTCAGCTTCACCCGGTACAACCTGCTCACTCCCGCCGAGTGGGTGGGCCTGGACAACTACCGGCGGATGGTCAACGACCCCATCTTCTGGGGGTCGTTGCGCGTCACCGTCGAGTACGTCGTCATCAACATCGGTGTACAGACGGTCGCGGCCCTCTGCATCGCCGTCCTCATGCAGCGGCTGACCACCTCGTCCCTCCTGCGCGGTGTCGTGCTCACGCCGTATCTCGTCTCGAACGTCGTCGCCGGTGTCGTGTTCCTGTGGGTTCTGGACACCCAACTCGGCATCGGCAACGAGATCCTGGGCGCGCTGGGCTTCGACCACATCGCCTTCCTCGCCAGTAAGGAGTGGGTCATCCCGAGCATCGCGCTGATCAACGTATGGCGGCATGTCGGCTATACGGCGCTGCTGCTCTTCGCCGGGCTCCAGGCGATACCCGGTGATGTGTACGAGGCCGCGCGCATGGACGGCGCCGGTGAGCTACGGATGTTCTGGCGGATCTCGCTGCCGCTGCTGCGGCCGGTGCTCGCGGTCGTACTGATCATGACGGTCATCGGATCGTTCCAGGTCTTCGACACCGTGGCGGTGGCCACCCCCGGTCCCGGCGGTCCGGCCAACGCCAGCAATGTGCTTCAGCTGTACATCTACGGCTCGGCGTTCGGGCGGTTCCAGTTCGGCTACGCGTCCGCCATGTCCGTCGCGCTGCTCGCCGTACTGAGCGTGATCACCATCGTCCAGTACCGGCTCACCAGGGCCGGCGAAACAGACCTCGGCTGACGCGGACCGGACGCGGCCTGCCTGGCCCCCTGCCCACCCGCCAATCTGCCAACCCGCCAATCTGCCAAGCCGCCTACCTGCCCGCCCCGCCCGCCTACCTGCCCGCCCCCTGTCTGCCCGGAAAGGAGATACGCCATGGCTGTACTGACCTCGGCGCCCGCCAAGAGCCCCGGCACCCCGGCGCCGACGCCCGGCAAACGGGTCCGGCGCCGTCCGTCGTCCGGCCGGGTGGTGGCCTGGGCGGTGATGGTCGCGATCGTCCTCATCACCCTGCTGCCCTTCTACTGGATCGTGCGTACCGCGCTGTCCTCCAATACGGCGCTCACCAGCGACCCGTCCTCCCCGCTCCCCGTCGGCTTCGGCTGGGGCGGCTTCGCGCGCGTCTTCGGTCTCCAGAGCACGGAGGAGGCCCTTGCCCAGGGCGGTGCGGGCGCCTCGCTGGACTTCTGGCGCTATCTCCTCAACTCCACCTTCGTCGCGGCACTGGTGACGGGCTGTCAGGTGTTCTTCTCGGCCATGGCCGCCTATGCCTTCGCCCGGCTGCGCTGGCGCGGGCGGGACCGGGTGTTCGGGCTCTTCCTCGCCGGGCTGATGGTGCCGACGATCTTCACCCTGCTGCCGAACTTCGTCCTGATCAAGGAACTCGGGCTGGTGGACACCCTGCTGGGGATCGCTCTGCCGACCATGTTCATGACCCCGTTCGCGGTCTTCTTCCTCCGGCAGTTCTTCATGAACCTGCCCCTGGAGATGGAGGAGGCCGCCCTGCTGGACGGCGCGGGCAAGGTGCGGATCTTCTTCCAGCTCTCCTTGCCCATGGCGTCCGCGCCGCTGGTCACCCTCGGTGTCCTGACGTACATCACGGCGTGGAACGACTACTTCTGGCCGCTCATGGTGTCGTACAGCGACAGCTCGCGGGTGCTGACCGTCGCTCTCTCCGTCTTCCGGTCGCAGACTCCGCAGTCCGGTACGGACTGGGCCGGGCTGATGGCCGCCACTCTGGTCGCCGCGCTGCCGATGCTCGTGCTGTTCAGCGTCTTCGCTCGGCGGATCGTCAACTCCATCGGCTTCAGCGGGCTCAAGTAGGGAGGCCGGCCCCGTTATGCGTATACGCGAGTCCCACGCCAGGCCCCGCACCGGATCCCACACCAGGCCCCAGATCCGGCCCCAGGTCCCGTCCCAGGTCCGGTCCCGCGGTCGGGCGCGGGTCGTCGCCGCCCTGGCCGGTACGGTCGCGCTCGCCCTCCTCTCCGCCGGGTGCGGCGGGCAGGGCTCGTCGACCGCGTCCTCGTCCCGTACCGTCACGTACTGGCTCTGGGACGCCAATCAACTGCCCGGATACCAGGCGTGCGCCGAGGGGTTCGAGCAGCGGAACCCGGGCATCGACGTGGAGATCACCCAGCTGGGCTGGGAGAACTACTGGACCAAGCTCACGGCGAGCATGATCGCGGGCACCGAGCCGGATGTCTTCACCAACCACATCACCAAGTTCGCGCAGTTCATCGATCTCGACGTACTCGCGCCGCTGGACGAGCTGCCCGCGACCGCGGGGATCGAGGACTCCGACTACCAGGCGGGACTGGCCGCGGTCTGGAAGGGCCAGGACGGTCATCGCTACGGCGCCCCGAAGGACTGGGACACCGTCGCCATGTTCTACGACAAGGAGATGACGGACTCGGCGGGGATCTCCGCCGACGCCCTCAACCGCCTCGTCTGGAACCCGGTGGACGGCGGTACGTTCGAGAAGGCCCTCGCCCGTCTCACCATCGATTCCCAGGGCCGCCGGGGTGACGAGCCCGGCTTCGACAAGAACGACGTCAAGACCTACGGGCTGGCCACCAATGACGCGGGCGAGACCGACGGGCAGACCCAGTGGAGCGCCTTCACCGGGTCGGCCGGCTGGAAGTACACCGATCAGAAGGCGTGGGGGCGGCACTACAACTACGACCAGAAGTCCTTCCAGTCCACGATCGACTGGTACTTCGGCCTCGCCGAGAAGGGATATCTGGCCCCCTTCGAGAACTACTCACCGTCCAACGGGCCCGATGTCCAGGTCGGTTCGGGCTCGGCGGCGATCGCGCTGCACGGCTCGTGGATGACGAAGACGTTCTACGGGATCAAGGGCCTCGACGTCGGGACCGCACTCACTCCCGTCGGCCCCTCCGGCAAGCGCGCCACCATGATGAACGGCCTCGCCGACTCCCTCACCAAGCGGGCGGCGGACAAGCCCGCGGCACAGCAGTGGGTCGCCCATCTGGCCTCCGACGCCTGTCAGACGACCGTCGGGAAGCAGGGCGTCGTCTTCCCCGCCACCGAGGCCGGAACGGCGGCGGCCATCGCCGCCTATGAGAAGGAAGACATCGACGTCACGGCCTTCACCCGGCCCGTCGCCGACAAGACGACGTTCTCCTTTCCCATCACCAACTACGCGGCGGATGTCGCGGCCCTCATGAAGCCCGCCTTGCAGGACGTGTACGCGAACGGCAGACCGGTGGGCAGCCTCTCCACGACCAACCGGCAGATCAACCTCATCCTCTCGCAGGGCGATTGACCGAACCGGGCAGACAAGAGCAGAACAAGAGCAAAACAACAGCAGGGCAAGAGCAGGACAAGAGCAGGCAGGAAAGCTCATCAGAAGGGTGTTTCATGTCCTTTTCCCTTGGCATCGTCGGCGCCGGGCAGTTCGCCGGGCAGTTCGCGAAGCTCTGGCGGCTCCATCCGGGCGTCGGCGACATCTTCGCGACCGATCTGCTCCCGGACCGGGCGGGCCGGCTCGCCGCCGAGTACGACCTCGCGGGGACCCTCCCCTCCTTCGAGGCCCTCCTCGACTCGGACGTTGACGCGGTCGCCGTCTTCACCCAGCGCTGGACGCATGGCCCGCTCGTCCTCAAAGCCCTGCGCGCGGGCAAGCATGTGTACTCGGCGGTGCCGATGGCGGTGACCCGCGACGAGATCGCGGCCATCATCGACGCCGTACGGGACACCGGGCTGACGTACATGATGGGCGAGACCAGCCAGTACAACCCCGCCACCGTCTACGCCCGCGACCGGATCGCCGACGGCGCCTTCGGCCGGCTGTTCTACGCCGAGGGTGACTATGTCCACGACATGGACCTCGGCTTCTACGCGGCGTATCAGTACAGCGGCGGCGAGGAGTGGAAGTCCACCGCCAGCTATCCGCCGCTGCTCTACCCCACGCACTCGGTCGGCGGGGTGCTCGGCGCCTGGCAGACGCATGCGGTGAGCGTGTCCGCGATCGGGGTCGCCGACGACCGGGGGGACGGGGTCTTCGACAAGGACATCAGCCAGTTCGGCAATGACTTCTCCAACGCCACGGCGCTGTTCGAGGTCGCGGGCGGCGGTTCGTTCCGTACGAACGAGTTCCGGCGGGTGGGCTATCCGTCGCACATCCGGGAATCGCGGTTCCGGTTCTTCGGTACGGAGGCGAGCCTCGAACAGCTCGCGACCGTCAGCTTCTGGCAGGACAAGGAGGGCGTGAGGGATGTAACGGACCATCTCCGGCCGAAGCCGACCCTGTCGCCCGACGACCCGTCCCTCCGGCATGTGGCACCCGCGCTACGGGACGCGTTCACCTCCGGCTCGGCGCCGGTCCACGACCGCACGCGCCTCCCCGCGGAGTTCGCCCATGTCTCCAACGGGCACGAGGGAAGCCACCATTTTCTCGCGGACGACTTCGTCAGGGCGGTCACCACGGGCACGCTTCCGCCGGTCAACGCCTGGGCCGCGGCGCGCTACACCCTGCCCGGCATCATCGCGCACGACTCGGCGCTGAAGGGCGGGGAGCGGCTGGAGATCCCGGACTTCGGGGACGCGCCGGAGTAGCCCGTACTCGTATCTGTGCCCGTACTCGTCTCTGTGCCCGTACTCATACCTGTGCCCGTACTCGTATCTGTGCCCGCGCCTGTATCTGTGCCCGCACCTGTATCTCTCCGTACGGATCGCCCCACGTGCACCATGGTGGGGATGCGCGACATCCGGGCATCGAGAGACATCGAGCGGCATCGGGACACCAGGGCAGGAGCGGACGTGGCGGAGAACGGGATACCCGACGAGTATCTGGACGGGTACGCCCGCATCCTGGCGGCGGTCGCCCCAACGGGCCGCAGGCTCACCCGGGACGAGTTGCTGGCCCGCCGGGAGATGGGGGAACGGGCCGCGGAGGCCGGCTTCGGGCTGCGTGCCCTGGTCGGCGCGCATCTCGCCGCGGCCCGTGCCCACTGGCCCGTCACCGCGTCTCCCGGCGCCCGCGACGGCGGCGGGTCCGGCGGCGGGTCCACCGACAGCGTGCTCGCCGCCATCGAGCAGGCCGTGGACGCGTTCGCCGAGGGGTACGAACGCGCGCAGCGGCTCGCCGTGCGCCAGGAGGTCGCCGCGCGCCGGGAGTTCATCGACGACCTGCTGTACGGGCGCAGCGATCTGGGGCGGCTGGCCGAGCGCGCCGAGCGGTTCGGGCTGCGGCTCTCGTACGAGCATGCCGTGGCGGTCGCGGAAGGCGCCGTCCCGTACGACGAGGAGGACGCGGTTCCGCGCGCGGTGGAGCAGGCGCTGATCGGCCGGTTCGGCGATCGCAGTGTGCTGCTCACGACGAAGACGGGCCGGCTCGTCTGTATCGCGCCGGGCGACCAGGCGGAAGTCCTCGCCCACTTCGCCAAGCAGGCGTTCGGCGCCACGGACGGCGGCCGGGTCGCCATCGGCCGGCCGCGGCCCGGGGTGGGCGGGGTCGTGCAGTCGTACGAGGAAGCGCTGAACGTACTCGACCTCGCCGAGCGGCTCGACCTGGACGATCCCGTCCTGCACGCCGCCGATCTGCTCGTCTACCCGGTCCTCACCCGGGACCGGCAGGCCATGACGGAACTCGTCCTCAGCGCGCTCGGTCCCCTGGAGGCGGCGCGCGGCGGGGCGCTGCCGCTCATCGAAACCCTCACCGTCTACTTCGACGCGGGGTGTGTGGCGGCGGAGGCGGCGCGGCGGCTCTCACTGAGCGTGCGGGCCCTGACATACCGGCTGGAAAGGATCCATAAGCTCACCGGTGCCGATCCCACTGATCCGGTGCATCGCTACACCTTGCAAACCGCTGTGATCGGGGCCAGGCTCATGGACTGGCCGGCGAAGTCCATCTGAACCGGGAGATATTCCGGCCGCGAGCCGCCGCGCGTCCTTCCGAGCGGGGAGACCCGCGACTGTCGGCATTAAGACCGCGTTAAGACTGCCGGAAAACGGCAATGTCCGGTTCCGGACAAAGATGGGACCATGGGGCCCTGCCGAGGAAATCAGCGGCAGAGGGGGAGGGGGGAAACCGATGGATCCGATGACCTTGTTTCTCGGTCTCGGCATCGCGGGGATCGTGCTGCTCGTCCTGTCACTGATCTTCGACGGCATTCTCGAAGGGCTCTTCGACGGGGTCGGGGTGCTCAACGGACTGTTCGACGGGCTGCTTTCGCTGCCGGTGATCGCCGGTTTCGTCTCGATGCTCGGCTTCGGGGGAGCGATCGTGCTGGGCACCACGCAGCTCGGCACCGGACCGGCCGCCGTCACGGGGGTGGCGGCCGGGTTCGGTGCCGGGTGGCTCACCTGGAAGTTCAGCAAGGCGCTGATGCGTGACCAGACAGCCGTCACCCCGCGGGGCGACGATCTCGTGGGGTCGGCGGGCACGGTGGTCACCGCGATTCCGGCCGGCGGCTATGGCGAGGTGCTGCTACGGCTCGGCGGGCAGCCGGTGAAGTACTCGGCGAAGAGCGCGGGGCCCGTGGAGAACGGCGCCGAGATCTGGGTGGAGGAGACGCTCTCGTCGACCTCGGTCCTGGTGCGTCCCGTCCAGCGCTGACCTGCTCAGCACGGCACCGCACCGCGCCACCCCGCCCGCCTCGCCCTGCCCGGGCCCTCCCCGGCCCGCCTCGCCCAAAGATGTCTTTTTCATCCTTGTTCATCCTCGTTCACTTCGATCGCCTTAGTTTGCCGTCCCTTCGGGAGGCAAGGGAGAGAGCACCATGAGTCCACTTCTCATCGCCGTGGTGGGGGTCGTCGCACTCGTCGTCCTGCTGGCACTCGCCGTCATCACGCGCTACAAGGTCGCCGGGCCCAGCCAGGCGTTCATCGTCACCGGCCGGCGCGGCAAGCAGTCGACCGATCCGACCACCGGCCGGGTGTCCATGGACACCAGCGGCCAGAAGGTCGTGGTCGGCGGCGGCGTCTTCGTCGTCCCGTTCGTACAGCAGAAGTTCACGCTTGACCTGTCCAGCCGGCACATCCCGGTGGCCGTGCGCGGCGCGGTCACGCTGCGCGGGGTGAAGGCGAACCTCGAAGGCGTCGCCATCGTCAAGGTCGGCGGCACCGAGGACTCCATCCGGGCCGCGGCCCAGCGCTTCCTCCAGCAGCAGGGCGGCATCGTCGGCTTCACCCAGGAAGTGCTCTCGGGTGCGCTGCGCTCCATCGTCGGCCGGATGTCGGTCGAGGACATCATCCGCGACCGCGCGGCCTTCGCCGGCCAGGTCGCGGAGGAGGCCGAGGCAAGCCTCTCCGGGCAGGGCCTGGTGCTGGACGCCTTCCAGATCCAGGACATCACCACCGAGGGCTCGTATCTGGAGGACCTCGGCCGGCCCGAGGCCGCGCGTGCCAAGCAGGAGGCCGACATCGCCGAGGCGGTGGCGCGCCGCGCCGCCGAGCAGGCACGGCTGAAGGCGGAGGAAGAGATCGCGATCGCCCAGCGGACCTTCTATCTGAAGCAGGCCGAGATCAAGGCCGAGACGGATGAGGCGGCGGCGCGCGCCGCGGCGGCGGGACCGCTGGCACAGGCGGCGCGCGAGCAGGACGTGCTCATGGAGCAGGAGAAGGTGGCCCAGCGCCAGGCCGCGCTGACCGACCGCGAGCTGGACACGAAGGTACGTAAGCCCGCGGACGCCGCGCGGTACCAGGCCGAGCAGGAGGCCGAGGCGCGGCGGATCGCACTGGTCAAGCAGGCCGAGGCGGACGCCGAGCGGTCCCGGCTCACCGGTGAGGGCGAGAAGGCGCACCGCGCCGCGCTCGCCGCCGCCGTACGGATCGAGGGCGAGGCGGAGGCCGCCGCGATCGGCGCCAAGGGTGCCGCGGAGGCGGAAGCGATGCACAAGAAGGCCGACGCGTTCGCACGGTACGGGGACGCGGCCGTCCTCCAGATGCTGGTGGAGGTGCTGCCGTCGGTCGTCGAGAAGGCGTCCGAGCCGCTGAGCGCGGTGGACAAGATGACGGTGATCTCGACGGACGGCGCCGGTCAGCTGGCCCGTACCGTCGCCGACAATGTCGCGCAGGGCGTCGAACTGCTCAGCTCCACCACCGGAGTCGACCTGGCCGAGCTGCTGAAGGGCCTCGCGGCGGGCACGACGGGGGGCGCGGGCGCGGTGGCGAAGACGTCGGGGACCGCCAAGGCCAACGGGCAGATCGAGGTCACGGACTGAGCGAGCGCTCTGGACGGGCTGGGCGAGCGCTCTGTCCGCACCACAGCGAGGGGCCCGGTCGGCGGGGGGGGGAAGCCGACCGGGCCCCTCGGGCGTGTGCAGTTGCGCAGTTACACGGTTCCGCAGTTGCCATCTCATGCGCGGGTATCGCCTCACAAAGGCGAGGCAAAGAAGCACAGTCGGCTCGTATCCGCGATTCCCCGGCGGCTCGGCGGGGCATCACCAGGGTGCAGCCGCCACGCGGACCTCTCAGCGGACCTCCCGAGGGGGAATCTGATGAGCCGACCCTGCCTGCCGCCGGACACGACCGTATCGCCGGTCCCGCCCGCCCCGGCGCGCATGTCCCTCACCCTCCGTGGAGAGGTCGCGTGTCCGGTCTCGCTGACCGTCGCCGATCTGCGGGAGCGCTGGGAGCAGCACCGCGCCGAGGTGGTCTTCGACTGCGCGACCAGCGGGCCGCGGCACCACACCTTCGAGGGACCGCTGCTCCGGGAGGTGGTCGACGAAGCGAAGCCGGTCTTCGACCCCCGCCGCCGCAAGGACAGGTCCCGGTTCCTTGTCGCCGTCACCGGCGGGGACGGGCACCATACGGTGCTCTCCTGGGCGGAGATCGACGCCGACTTCGGCAACGTACCGATCCTGCTGGCCACGGCGATGGACGGGCGCGGCCTGGAGTCGGCGGGCAGCCAGCTGGTGGTGCCCACGGACCGCTGCGGGGCGCGCTACATCAGCGCGATCACCAGCGTGTGGGTGGGCGCCTGCGCGGTTCCGCCTCAGCGGACCCGGGCGACGCCCACATAGAAGTGCCCTTGTGTGTGGGTGACCTGGGGCCTCGGCCCGCCTACCGCGGCCGGCATTCGCCCTGGGGCCCGGGGATGCCTGCCGTCATCTCCGTTCACAGCTCCTTACGGAAATCGGCGAGGATCTGTTTGGTGCGGCGCGCGGATTCCGCGTGGGCCACCATGCGGTCCATCGCCTCCATGTGCTCCGCCACCTCGCCGGTGTTGTCGATATAGAGCGCACCGGTCAGATATTCGACGATGACCATATCGGGCAATTCGGGGATGGCGAAGCGGAACAGCACGAAGGGGCTGTAGGTGCCGGGGTGATGCCCGGCGGCGAACTCGGCGATCTGGAGCGTCACATTCGGCAGCTCGGCCGCGGCCAGCAGCCGGTCGATCTGCGCGCGCATCACGGCGGACGAGCCGACGGGGCGGTGCAGAACCGTCTCGTCCATGACAACCCAGAAGACCGGGGCCTCCGGTCCGGTCAGCAGCGACTGGCGCTCCAGGCGCAGCGCCACATGGCGTTCGATGCGCGCCGGGTCGTTCCGGCCGACCTCGCCGTAGGTCAGTATCGCGCGGGCATAGTCCTCGGTCTGGAGGAGCCCCGGCACGAAATGCGGCTCGTAGCACCGTATGGTCTTGGCCGCTTCCTCCAGGCTGACATGGCCGCCGAACCACTCCGGCAGAACGTCGTGGAAGCGCTGCCACCAGCCGGGCTTGTTGGCCTCGTCGACCAGTTGGAGGAAGGCGGCGGCCGCGTCGCCCGTCACCCCGTACGCGGGCAGCAGCAGCTGTACGTACGGGACCTTGAGCGCGACCTCGGCCATCTCCATGCGCCGTATCGTCGCGGGGGCGACATGCAGCAGTCCGGCGGCCCGGTCGCGGCTGAGGCCGGCTCTCTCGCGCAGCCCCTGGAGCCTTTTGCTCAGGACGAGTTGCCCAATTGTCGGGGCAGACCGCGGCTCGCTCACACCCCACCACCAGCCACCAGCATGCGGGCAGTTTGCCACAGGGGCCCGAACACGCACACGGGGGCATCGGCGTGGATGGACGCCGTGGTTCCGGCCGGCCAGCAAGATGAACCCACGACGTCGACGGGGATACCTTCCGGTGTCCTCAGGATGGCGTCCGCCGGTTAGCATCGAATCGCGTCTCCCCTGTGCCCCCTTCCCTGCCCGTCACCGAGAGCTGGAGTGATCTGGACGTGTCCCGACCGCGTGTGGGTGTGGCCGTGCTGACGATGGGGAACAGGCCCGTCGAACTGCGGGCCCTGCTGGACTCCGTCGCCAAGCAGCGGGAGGCCCCGACGCGGATCGTGGTCGTGGGCAACGGCGCTCCGCTGCCCGAGCTGCCCGAGGGCGTCATCGGAGTCGAGCTGACGAAGAACCTCGGGGTCTCCGGCGGGCGCAATGTCGCCATGGAGAGGCTCCGCGACTGCGGCGACGTGGACGTTCTGGTGGACCTGGACGATGACGGCCTGCTGATCGAGGCCGATGTGATCACCCGCGTCGCCGATCTGTACGAGGCGCACCCCCGGCTCGGCATCGTCAGCTTCCGTATCGCGGACGAGACCGGCCTCACCCAGCGGCGGCATGTGCCCCGGCTGCGGGTGGACGATCCGATGCGCGCGGGCGAGGTGACCACCTTCCTGGGCGGCGGGCACGCGCTGTCCATGGCGATGCTGGCGCAGACGGGCGGCTGGCCCGACGCGTTCTTCTTCACGCACGAGGAGACCGACCTCGCGTGGCGCGCGCTGGACGCGGGCTGGACGATCCGTTACGAGCCGGAGCTGGTGCTCCAGCACCCGCGCACCTCACCCGCGAGGCACGCCGAGTTCTACCGGATGACCGCCCGCAACCGGGTCTGGCTGGCACGCCGGCATCTGCCCGCGCCGCTCGTACCGCTCTATCTCGGTACGTGGATTCTGCTCACCGTGGCGCGCACGCGGTCGGTGAGCGGGCTGCGGGCGTGGTTCGGCGGCTTCTTCGAGGGAGTGCGCACGGCGTGCGGGACGCGACGGCCGATGCGGTGGCGAACGGTGGGACGGATGACGGCGCTGGGTCGGCCGCCGGTGATCTGACGTGGCGGAGGGGTGGTCGGGGCTTCGTTCTGAACGATCGTTCAGAGAGCTGGTTCAGAAGGCCG
This sequence comes from Streptomyces sp. NPDC094034, assembly GCF_040303865.1. Lineage (NCBI taxonomy): Bacteria > Bacillati > Actinomycetota > Actinomycetes > Kitasatosporales > Streptomycetaceae > Streptomyces > Streptomyces sp. NPDC094034. Next base: position 158,199 of record NZ_JBEOUD010000009.1, read on the forward strand.
GTTCGGATCGCTGGTGCAGAAGGCTGGTGTTCAGAAGGCCGGTTCGGAAGGCCGGTTCGGAACGCCGGTTCACGTCTGCTCGATCGGCAGGTGCCGGGGTCCTCGGAGGATCGGGCTCCGCCGGTAGGGCGGCGGGTCCTCGGACAGTCGGAAGCCCTCCAGAAGGGGGAGCAGCGCGTTCAGGGCGATCTGGGCCTCCACGCGGGCCAGCGGCGCGCCGAAGCAGTTGTGGACCCCGCTGCCGAACCCGAAGTGCTGGTTGTCCTCGCGGGTCGGGTCGAAGTGGTCGGGGTCGTCGAACCGCAGCGGGTCCCGGTTCCCCGCGGCGAGTACGAGGACCAGCGGGGCGCCCTCGGGGACGGTGACGTCCGCGACCTCGATGTCCGCCAGCGGGGTGCGCTGGGGGAGCAGATGGACGGGCGGTTCGTAGCGCAGCAGTTCCTCGACCGCCCTGGGCATCAGTTCGGGCTTGTCGCGCAGGAGCCGGTAGGCGTCGGGGAAGCGCAGGAAGGTGAGCGCGCCGTTGCTGATGAGATTGACGGTCGTCTCGTGCCCGGCGATGAGCAGGAGGGTCCCGGTCGCCATCAGTTCGGCCCTGGTCAGCCGCCCGTCGGGGCCGATGTCGTGGACGAGCGCGGAGAGCATGTCGTCCGAGGGGTGGTCGCGGCGCTTGTCGGAGAGATCCCCGAGGTACTCCCCCATCGCCTCCCGGGCGTCCATGCCCGCGGTGCGGTGGCTCTCGTCGTATGTCCCCGGCTTCAGGTCGAGACTGGCGATGATCTCGTTCGTCCAGGCGCGGATCCGGGGCACGTCCTCGTGGGGCACACCGAGCAGCCGGCAGATCACGGTGACGGGGAGCGGGTACGCGAACTCCTCGACGACATCGACGCGGTCCTTGTCCCGGAACGCGTCGATCAGTTCGTCGGAGATCCGGGTGATGTCGGCGCGCAGCGCGTCGATCCTGCCCGGAGTGTGGGGCGGCCCGAAGGGGCGCGTCACGATGCGGCGCAGCCGGTCGTGCTCGGGGTCGTCGAGGCCGATGAAGGAAGCCTGGGCGAGCCGTCTGAGCGGCGGGACCGTGGCCGGGTCGGCGCGGTTGCGGCTGTCCGAGCTGATCCGCGGGTCATGGAGCAGTGCGGCGATCTCGTGGTACGTGCCGACCAGATAGCTGCCGTCGTTCTGCCGCGTCACCCCGTTCTCGCGGAGTTCGGCGTAGAGCGGATAGGGGTCGGCGCGGTTCGCGTAGTCGGTGATGCGCTGGTAGAGGGTGTCCGGGGACGGGGACATGCGGGGGGCTCCTCAACAAGGGTGGGCGGCTCAGCGACGGCGGACGGCGGTCGGGATCGGTTCGTGCCGCACCACGGTCAGGCGGCGGTCCGGCACATGGCCGGTGAGGGCCATGGTCGGTGCGTGCGAGATCAGTCGCGGGTCCGGCACATCGGAGGGGACGGGCACCGCCGAGTCGGGCCGGTCGGCGGCGCCGGTCTCGGGAGGAAACGGCGCCGCCGTCTCGATGAGGTAGGCGTAGTGCTCAAGCCACTTGGCCCGGTTCACCGTGACCGCGGCGGTGATCCGTCCCCGGTAGCCGTAGACGGCGACCAGCCGGCGCTCCCGCAACGAGCCCTGGGCGATGACCACTTGGTCGGAGTAGGTCGGTACGCCGACGGACTTGATGTTGAGGCCGAACTGACTGGACCAGAAGGCGGGCACCGCCAGATGCGGGCGCCTGTGCGGGCCCGCGCTGACCATGTTGTGGGCAGCCACCTCCGCCTGCGCGACCGCGTTGCCCCAGTGTTCGAGTGCCAGCATCTGGTACTCGAAGAGCGGATGCGGGAAGCGCGCCACGTCACCGGCGACGAAGACGTCGTCCGTGACGATCCCGTACATGTCGAACGCACGGCACCCCGCGTCGCACGCCACGCCCCGGGGGCCGGCCGCCAGACCCGATTCGGCGAGCCATTCGGTGTTGCGTACCGCGCCCAGGGCGACCACGGCGACATCGGCCTCGATCCGGCTGCCGTCGGAGAACTCGGCGCCGGTGAGCCGTCCGTCGCGGCTCTTCAGGGAGGTGACGGTCACACCGCAGCGCAGATCGACGCCGTGCGCGCGCTGGAGTTTGGCGGCGAACGCGCCGAGGGCGCCGCCGAGCGCCCCGACGAGCGGTGCGGGTCCGCGTTCTGCGACGGTGACCTCCAGGCCGCGTTCCCGGCAGGCGGAGGCGATCTCCGAGCCGGTGAACCCGGCGCCGATCACCAGGACCCGGCGCGGTCCGGCGTCGAGCCGCCGCGCGAGCTGTGCCGCGTCGTCGCTCGTACGCAGCATCAGTACGCCGTCCAGCCGGGCCTCCGCGGGGTCCGGCCAGGGGCGCGCCCGGGTTCCGGTGGCGATCAGCAGCCGGTCGAACGGCAGGAGTTCACCGTCGGCGAGGATCACCCGCTTCCCGATCGGATCGATGCCGCCTGCCCGTACGCCGAGCTTCCACCGCGCGTCCACTTCGCGGCGGCGCGGCAGCCCGAGGCCCTGCGCGTCCGCCCGCCCGAGCAGCACCTGTTTGGACAGCGGTGGCCTGTCGTACGGGGGGTGCGGTTCGTCCCCGACCAGCGTCAGCGGTCCGCTGAAGCCTTTGTCCCGCAGCGTCTCGGCGGCGCGCAGACCGGCCAGCGACGCGCCGACGATGACGATCCGGCCGTCCCACGGTTCACCGGTCACCGGGGCCCGCCCGCTCGCCGACGAGGATGGCCTGCACCGGACACGCCGCCGCGGCCCGGCGTACGTGTCCATGCTGCCCGTCGGGTACGGCCGGCGTGAACATCAGGGCCTCCTCGCCATGCAGCTCGAACACCTGAGGGGCGAGGAACACGCACTGCGCGTACGCCTGGCAGCGGTTGAGGTCGACAACGATCTGCATCCCGGTCCACTCCTCCGCGGCCTCCGCGCGCCGCCCCGACTCCGTCCTATGGCCTGCGGGGGAGCGGCGCGAGCGCTGGGGTGCCGATGGGGTGAGCGGGCGCCTCAGGATTCTCGGGGTTCTCGGCGTTGTCGGGGTTCTCGGCGTTCTTGGGGTTCTCGGGGTTCTCGCGTGTAGAGCCGGTAGAAGACCACGATGACCGTGGCCACGCCGAACGCCAGCCCGATCCCGGAGGACAGCAGAACGCTGTGATTGGCGAGGCTGTAGAGAAAGCCCATGCCCCCGCCGACAAGTACGCCCCAGGCCGCGGCGCGTACTTCACGCATCAGTCCGTGCTGTACGCGGACGAGGCCGAAGACCAGCAGGGCCGCGAGCGCGCCGGAGATCAGGGCCAGGGCGAGCTGTCCGAAGGTGGCGGGGCCGCCGCCCCGGGCGATGTACGACGCGTAGGCGCCGTAGGCGACGCCCAGCAGGAGGGAGTTCCCCACGAGGCGTGGCGAGACTGGGGGCCGGGCCGCGTCCTGGGGGCGGGTGTCCCGCGCGCCCGGAGGCCGCTCGCCGCCGCGCCGGAGGCCGTCGTGGGACGCGCCTCCGCGCCGCCCCCCTTCATGCCGCGCTGCGTCGTGCCGCGTGTCCTCGTGGCGCGTGTCGACCTGCCGCGTGTCGACCTGCCGCGTGTTCTCGTACCGCGTGTCGACCTGCCGCGTGTCGTCGTACCGCGTGTCCTTGTGCCAGGGGAGATGGGGCCTCGGCGTGCGGTGCCGGGTGGGCGTCGGTGTCCGGGTCGCCATGGCAAGGGGCTCCTTCCGTCGCACCCCCCGGGTCCGCCCCCGCCTCTCCAGGGCACACCCCACCCGCCCCACGCGTCAACCTCAGCGGGGGTGACGGACCGGCGCGCTCTCTCACCGGGTCGGCGGCGCACCGCTCGCGCCCGCCGCCGCGTACCCGTTCCCTTGAGGAGTGCGGACCTACCTCTCCACGGCGCTGATCGTCCTGCTGACGGTCCTCGTCCCGCTGAGCGCGGTCGCGGCCTGGGTCGACCTGGAGATCGGCGACACCGACCGCTTCGTCTCCACCATGGCGCCGCTCGCCTCCGATCCGGACGTACAGAACGCCGTCGCCGACCGGATCACCGACGAGGTGCTGACCGAGGTCCCCGTGGGGCCGCTCCTTCAGGAGGGGGTACGCGGTCTGCTGCACGACGCCGTGCTGTCGTTCGAGACCACCCATGCCTTCAAGAACGCGTGGAACACGGCGACCCGCGCCGCCCACGCCACCGCGGAACACGCGCTGACCAGCGGCGGCGGCAACGCGGTGACGATCGATCTGGCGCCCATCACCGCGCGGGTCAAGAAGCAGCTGACCGACGACAGCGTGCCGTACGCCAACCGGATCCCCGTGCGGCATACGCAGATCATCGTCCTGGAGGCCAACGGACTCGGGATCTGGCGCGAGGTCGCCCAGGGGCTGCGCGCGGCGGGGATCTGGCCCGCCGTCGGCACACTGGCCCTCAGCGGCGCGGCCGTGCTGCTCGCCGTCCACCGGCGCCGCGCGCTCATCGGCACCGGTCTCGCGTACGCGGCCGGTGCGGCGCTGCTGTTCGTCGTGGTCGCCGTGGCGCGCGGATCGATCCTCCAGGACCTGCCGGACAACGGGGACAGATCGGCCGCCGCCGCCATCTTCGACGCGTTGACCGCCTCGTTGCGTACGGCGGGCTGGTGTGTGCTCGCCTGTGGACTCGCCCTGAGCCTCGGGGCCTGGCTGAGTGGCCGGTTACCCCGGGCTTCGCAGGCGCCGCATATCGCGCCCAGCACCCCGCACAGCTCCTCCCCCGTCTGACTTTACGAAATCTTTATGCCGATCCCACTCGACCGAATGTCCCTTTTGCGGCATTTGGAGCACCATGGGGTTATGAGCCAGAACACAGCACAGAGGCCCCCCACCACGGGCATGGGCACAGGTACGGGCACAGGAACAGGCATGGGTACCGGCACCGGCACCGGAGCAGGTACCGGCGCGCATACCGGCGCACATGCGGAAAGGAAGGCAGCCTGGGCTACTGGCGGTAGCTTCTTCGCCGGTGTTCTCATGCTGGTCGCGGGAGCGATAGACATCCTTCAGGGCGTGGCGGCCGTACGGCACAACGCGGTGTTCAACGCGGTCACCGGCTACGCCTACACGTTCAACCTCAGCGCCTGGGGCTGGATCAACATAGCCCTCGGAATCCTGCTCGCCGCCACTGGACTGGCCATTCTCATGCGCGTCCCGATGGCCAGGTACTTCGGAATAGGGGTGGCGGCGCTCTATCTGGTCGCGCAGTTCATGTACCTGCCGTACGCGCCGATCTGGGCGATCGTCGGCATGGCGCTGGCGGCGTTCGTGATCTGGGCACTGACCACGGATCGCGCGACGTCCTGGGCGGGCAACAGACACTGAGGGGCCCTTCCCCTCCGCTCGCCGAACCGACCCCCCGACCACCAACGTCCGCGCATACGGGCACAGCGGCTCCCGCTTCTGTGCCCGTATACGCGTGCGTGACGTGACGCGCGTGACGTGCGTGACGCGTGACGCGCGACGTGCGACGTGCGCGATATGCGTGGCGGACGTGCGTTGCGGAAGAGCACGGGCGAGGGGGCCGAGGTGCGAGGGTGCCGCGCGAGCGCGAGGATCGAACCATGAACGCAGCCAGCAACGCCGCCGGCAAGGACGACGAGATCCTCGACAACATCGGCGCACTCGTCGCGGAGGAACGCGCCCTGCGCGCACGCTCGTCCGAGAAGCTCGGCCTCGACGCGGACGAAAAGGCGCGGCTGCGCTCCGTCGAGGTCCAGCTCGATCAGTGCTGGGATCTGCTGCGGCAGCGGCGCGCCAAGTCGGAGTTCGGCGAGAACCCCGACGAGGCGGCGGTGCGGCCCCCGGGCGAGGTCGAGGGCTACCAGGGCTGAAGCCGCCCACCCTCCGTGGGAGCCGTGGCAGCCATGGGAGACAGCCGAAACCCCACGCGGAAACCCCGGCCGCTCCGGCGGCGCCTGTCCGGGCGCCTGGGACCGGCCTCCCATCTGGCCCCGCCCGAATGGCTGCTCGCCGGGCTGCGCCCGCAGTCCGCCCCCATCCCCTGGGCCGCCGTCGCCCGCGCCGCCATCGCCCTGACCGTGCCCCTGGCCGCGGGTCTCGCCATGGGGGTCCCCGACTACGGCGCGCTCGTCTCGTTGGGCGCGCTGCTCGCGGTCGCCGGCCGCACCGCGGACGCGTACCGGCTGCGGATCCTCACCACCGGGGTCCCCCAGCTCTTCGGCGCCCTCGGCGTCACGCTCGGCACGCTCGTCTACGGCCACGGATGGGTCGCCGTCGGGGTACTGACCGTGGTGGCGCTCGTCTCCGGGATGATCTCCTCGATCGGCGCGGTGGCCTCGTCCGCCGGGCTGCTCCTGCTGCTCGACGCGGTGATCGGCGCGGGACTGCCGCTGCCCCAGCCCTGGTGGAAGGCCCCGCTGCTGTTCGTTCTCGGCGGGCTGTTCGTCCTCGCGCTCTCGCTGCTGGCCTGGCCGCTGCGCCGCGGGGTGCCGGAACGGGCCGCCGTGGCCGCGACGTACCGCGCGGTGGCCGATCTGCTGGAGGCGGCCGGCCGTACCGAGGACGCGAAGGGGAACACGTACGACGCCGAACGGCTGGCCGTCACCGAATCCCTCAACCACTCCTACGACCTCGTCCTCGCCCGCCGCGCCCGCGAACACGGCCGTTCCAGGCCGCTCGTGCGGCTGCTCGCGCAGCTCAATGTGATCATCCCGCTGGTCGAGGCCGCGCCCGCCGCCCGTCTGCGCGAGCGACCGCTGCCCGCCGCGATCCCGGCCGCCGTGCGCGAGTTGGCGGACGCGGTCGCCATGGGCCGTACCGAAGGCCCGCCGCCGGCGCCGCCCGAGCTGCCCGCGCCCGACGACCGGTGCGCGCGCGCCGTCGACACCGCGCTGCGGCACGCGTTCGCCGTGGTGCACCGCCCCGACATTCACAACGACCCCGGCGCCGCCTACGTCGGTGTCGACACCGACGACCGGCTCGGCCGCCCCGCCCCGCTGTGGGTCCGCGCCCGCCGCGGCGCGCGCAACGTCCTGCTCTCCGAGGCGTCCTGGCGGTACGGGCTGCGCCTCGCGCTCTGTATCGGCCTCGCCCAGGCGCTGGTGTCGCTCATCCCCGTACCCCGCTCGTACTGGGTGGCGCTCACCGTCACCTTCATCCTCAAACCGGACTTCGGCTCGGTCTTCTCGCGCGCGCTGCTGCGCGCGCTCGGCACGGTGCTCGGCCTCGTCACCTCCGCCGCGATCCTGGCGGCGGTGCCGATCGGCTGGTGGGACGTGGCGATCATGCCCGTCATCGCGGGGCTGATCCCGGCGTTCGCCGCGAAGGGGTACGCGTTCCAGACGGCGGCCATCACGCCGGTGATCCTGCTGATCTCCGACATCCTCAACCACGAGGGTTTCGAACTCGTGCTTCCGCGCTTCGTCGACAGCATGGTGGGCTGTGCGATCGCCCTGATCGTGGGCTATCTGCTCTGGCCGGAGAGCTGGCGCAGCCGGATCGGGCACCGGCTCGCGGACACGGTCGAGGACACGGCGGAGTATGTGCGGCGCGCGTTCGTGTACGGGCCCGACCAAGGCGAACGCGCCCGCATGCGGCGCCGTCTCTACCGCGATCTGTCCGTCGTACGCAGCGAGTTCCAGCGCGCCGTGACCGAGCCGCCGCCCACCGGGACGCGCGCCGCGGCGTGGCTGCCGCTGGTCGTCGCGGTGGAACGCGTCGTGGACGCGACGACGGCGGCCCGGGTGCGCGTCGACTACGGCGCCGAGCCGCCCACCCCGGCCGAGATCGCCGGCGTCGAGCGCCAGTTGCGGGAGCTGGCGGCCGGGGTGCGGTCGAGCGAGGTCCTGGTGGAGGTACGGACCGAGCCGCCGCCCGGCGACGAGAAGAGCGTCCTGGCTCCACTGCGCCAGGAGGTCGGGGCGGCGCTGGCGATCGCCTCTCCACAGCGCGGGACCGGTCTCATTGATCGGACGTCCTGAGGGATCTCTCGGGCACTTTCAGCGTCACCCAGACCCGCTTCCCGGGGCCCCGCCTGGGCGCCACACCCCAGTCGTCGGCGAGCGCGGCCACCAGCGCGAGCCCCCGCCCGCACTCGTCCTCCAGGTCGGGGGTGCGTGGACGTGGCAGATAGTCCCCCGCGTCCTCGACCTCCAGTCTGAGCAGCCCGTCGGCCCGCTCCAGGGTGACGGCGATCTCCCGGCCGGGTGGGCTGCCGTGGCGCAGCGCGTTGGTGACGAGCTCCGAGAGCAGGAGGGCCGCGGTCTCGCCGGGATCTCCGGGCAGACCCACTTGTGTATGAAGGACTTCGCGGGCCCGGCCGACGCTACGGGGGTGACTGGGGAGGCGGAACATGAAGCGCTGTGTGTGCTGGTGCTGCTGGTCGCGCTGTTCACCGTCGTGGTTCATGGGAAGGACCTTCCCTGTGGTGCGAGTTTTACTTTCCGTGCACCAAAGGTGACTGTGTGCAGCTAAACTCACTCATTCGCTGACAGTTCCGAACCCGGGCGGTCAGCCCTGAAACCACTGGTCCTGAACCCTGTCCTGGAGCCGGTCCAGCTCCCTGCGGTCGCGCTTCGTCGGACGGCCCGTCCCCCGGTCGCGCAGGGCGATGGGAACGGTCAGTTCGCGCGGCGGGGGCGGCGGGCTGTTGTCCACGTAGCACTCCACGGCGACCGGCGCGCCCACCCGCTTCTTCACGATGCGCGAGACCACCACGACCCGGTCGCGGGCCGCGTGGCGCAGCCGGACCTCGTCGCCCGGCTTGATCGCGTACGCGGGCTTGACCCGCTCCCCGTTGACGCGGACGTGACCGCCCCGGCAGGCGGCGGCGGCCTGGGAGCGGGTCTTGGTGAGCCGTACGGACCAGATCCAGGAGTCGACCCGTGCGGTCCCGGTGTCCGAAGCCTCAGAAGTCATACATCGAGGGTAATCGCGGACGGCCCCGCGGCTCCCCTCTTTTGTCATCGACCGGGTCCTGTGTCATCGACCGGGCTGAAACGCCGAGCGGGGTGACGCCGGTCCGAGACGGCGCCACCCCGCGGTCGGGTCAGGTCAGTCGGCGTCAGACGCCGATGTTCCCGCCGTCCTTGCGCCAGACGCAGACGACCGACGGACGGACCATCTTGCCGGGACCGTCGGGCCACGCGCTCGCCGGCTTCTCGACGGTCGCGCCGTCGATCTCACCCGGGTGCTGCACGGCGACCAGGACGCGGTTGTCCTGGATGATCGGACCACAGGTCTCCGCGCCGTTCGGCATGGTCAGGAACTGCTTCAGCTCACCACGCCGCTCGCCCTGCGTCGCGACACCGAACAGACCGTCGTGGTTGCCGAGCGCGTTGCCGTCCGTCGAGATCCACAGGTTGCCGTGTGAGTCGAAGGCGACATTGTCCGGGCAGGAGATCGGGCTGACCTTGTCCTTGGGGAAGCCCGCGAAGTAGGTGGCCGGGTCGTTGGGGTCACCCGCGACCAGGAAGAGGCGCCAGGCGAACCCGTCGCCCGCCGGGTCGTCCCAGTTCTCCGCCAGCTCCAGGATGTGACCGTGCTTGTTGGCGTTACGGGGGTTGGCCTCGTCGACGCCCGCCTTGCCCGCCTTGCCACGGTCGGTGTTGTTCGTCAGCGCGACGTAGACCCGGCCCGTGCGCGGCGACGGCTCGACGTCCTCGGGACGGTCCATCTTGGTGGCGCCGACCTTGTCACCCGCGAGACGCGTGAAGACGTACACCTCGTCGGCGCTCATGCCGGGCACGTGCGAGACATCGCCGGTCGCCAGCGGTATCCACACGCCGGAACCGTCGAACTCGCCGTCGTTCGGGAGCTTGCCCGTGCCGTCGATCTCGCCCGCCGGGCTGTCACCGGTCAGCTTGGCCACGTACAGCGTGCCCTCGTCGAGCAGCGTCAGGTTGTGCTCGTGGGCGGCGCGGCTGTTGCCCTGCTTCATCTGCTTCGACGAGACGAACTTGTACAGGTAGTCGAAGCGCTCGTCGTCGCCCATGTAGACGACGGGGCGGCCGTCGGCGGTCAGCCGGGGCTGCGCGGCCTCGTGCTTGAAGCGGCCGAGGGCGGTGCGCTTACGGGGCGTGAAGTTCGGGTCGTACGGGTCCAGCTCGACGACCCAGCCGTGGCGGTGGGCCTCGTTGGGCTCCTGCTTGAGGTCGAAGCGCTTGTCGAAGAGCTCCCACTTGCGCTCGCTGGCGGCGGTGCCGATGCCGTAGCGCTTGTCCGTGTCGCTCGAACCGTTGGCGAAGTACTGGTTGAAGTTCTCCTCGCCGTGCAGCGTCGTGCCCCAGGGGGTGGTGCCGCCGGCGCAGTTGTTCAGCGTGCCGAGGACCCTGCTGCCCGTACGGTCCGCCGAGGTACGGAGCAGATCGCTGCCCGCGGCCGGGCCGGTGAGCCGGAACTCGCTGGTGACCGTGAGGCGGCGGTTGAGCTCGTGACGGGTGACGGCGGTGAGCTTGCCGCTCTTGCGGTCCTCCTGGACCACGACGACGGAGAGACCGTGGGCGGCCCAGGCGATCTCCACCTGCTCGCGGGTCGGCTTGGCCGAGTCGTAGCCCTTGAACATCAGGATCTCGTCGGTGTACTCGTGGTTGGCCACGAGGACCTGACGGTCCCGCTCGCCCTTCAGCGGGAGCAGGCTCAGGAAGTCGACGTTGTAACCGAACTGGCCGGCCTGCGCCTTGGCGGTCTGCTTGTCCGGGTTGAACTCCGGCGCACCGCGCAGGATCGGGTCACCCCAGCGGATGACCACGTTCTGGTCGTGGCCGGCGGGGATGGTCACCTTGTCCGCGGTGTTGGGGGCGACCGGGGTGAAACGCAGACCGCGGGCGCCGTCGACCTTGCCGCCCGCGCCACCGGTGTTGCCGTTGCCGTTGCCGTTTCCGGCGACAGCGGCGGCGGACGCCGGGGAGTTGCCGGGGCCGAGCGCGAGCGCGCTGCCCGCAGCGGTGGCGACCGTCACGACGGCGGCGGCGCGCACCATGGAACGGCGCGTCATGGCACCGGCGATGATGTCACCGACGTACGCGTTGTCGCTCTTGTTCGGGACCTCGTGGAAGCAGGCGTCACCGCAGCGGAAGCGGCAGGTCAGGGCCGAACGCCCGCCCGGGTGGGGGCTGGAACTCGAATTGAGCAGCGGCAGCAGTTTGCGCACTTTCGCCTCCGGAATGCGATGTATTCGGCGCGCACCGCGCCGACACGGTGTCGGGATGTCTCGGCTGGTGACGCTAGGTGTGGCCGCCACCAGGGTGGCGGCCTTCAGGTGAACGACACATGAACCTGCGCCGACCGCGTGGTCGGGGGAGAGTAATGCCTTCGGCGGCAGGGAGGATACCGTCCTGCCCGGAGGGCCCGCCCCACACGTGGACCGCCCCTGCCGGAGATCATTCGCGGTGGCCGCTAACCTTACGTATCCGCCCTGGCCAGGGATGCGCGTTTCCCCGGGGGCGGACACCGCACCCAACTCATCTGAAAGGCCTCGCCCATGGGCATTCGGAGCTTGCTGCGCAAGGTGTTCGGACGCGACCGTGCGGAGGAGCACCACGAGTCGGTGCCGGTCTCGGCCTCGGTACCGTCGCAGGCGGGGCGTTCCGACCGTACGGATCCGGCGGAGCCGACGACCAAGGACTCGGGTACGGACACGACGGCCGTCCCGGAGGACGCGGCCGGGGCCACGACGACGGCCACGTCCTCGGACGCGGCCTCGGTCCCGTCCTCCACCACGGCCCCCGATCCGGCGCCTGCCGCGGCTCCCGCCCGGGTTGAGCCCAAGGACCCGGTGGAGCCCGGGGATGTCGCGGGGGTGGCGGCGGATCTGGTGGCCGCCGCGTTCGACAACCCCCGTCCGGCCGATCCGGACCGCGCGGTCCCCTCGCAGTTGCCGCGGACGAGCGCGATCGAGGAGCCTCCGGCGGCGACGGCCATGCCCGCCCCGGACCTCACCCCCGCGGTCGCCCCCACGCCCACGGTCCCCGCGCAGGCCACGGCGGAGCCCGAACTCGACAGGACTCCCGTGCGGGAGGCGGTTGTTCCCGCGGAGCCGGAACCGGAGTCGGAACGGGAGCCCGAACCCGAACCCGAACCCGAGCTCAAGGTGGAGACGGAGGCCGAGGGCGTCGAGGTCAAGGACAAGGCCGCCGAGGTCGAGCCCGTACTCGAAACCAAGCCCGAGCCCGTACGGGAAACCGAGCCCGAGCCTGAGCCCGTCGCCGCCGCCGTCGCCGCCGCCGTCGCCGACGACCCCAGCACCGGCGCCGCGGCCCGCCCCGCCTTCACCCTCGCCCGCGTCAAGTCCCGTGCTCCCGGCCTCACCGACCACTACAAGGCCGCCGGCGCCGCCCTCAAGAAGCGCGGCCTCGCCGGGGAGCGGGCCACCGTCTATCTCATTCTCGACCGGTCCGGTTCCATGCGGCCGTACTTCAAGGACGGCAGCGCCCAGCACCTCGGCGAGCAGGCGCTCGCGCTCGCCGCACACCTGGACGAGAGTGCGACCGTCTCCGTCGTGTTCTTCTCCACCGAGATCGACGGGACCGGCGAGATCGGTCTCACCGACTACGAGGGGAAGATCGACGAACTGCACGGCTCCCTCGGACGCATGGGGCGTACGAACTACCACCGCGCCGTCGAAGAGGTCGTCGCGCTCCACGAGAAGTCCGGTTCGGCCGGGCCCGCGTTGGTGATCTTCCAGACGGACGGTGCGCCCAGCGCCGTACGCCTCGCCGAGCAGGCCCTCACCGAGGCCGCGAAGCACCCGCTCTTCTGGCAGTTCGTGGCGTTCGGCGAGGAGGACGCCAAGGGCTTCGACTTCGCGCGCAAGCTCGGCGCGGACGAGGCCACCGCGAACGTCGGCTTCTACCACGCGGGTCCGGTGCCCAGCGAGGTGCCGAACGCCACGTTCTACCGCGAACTGCTCGCCGCCTGGCAGCCGTCCGCCGCCGCCAACTGACCTGACCCGTAGGGCCTTTACCACCATTGCCGTATGCACCGCCGTCGGCCCGCGTCCCGTACGCGGCGCCGGCGGCGGTTTCGGTTCCGGCGGCGGTTTCGGTTGCGGTTTCGGTTTCTCCCGGGTCGCCGCGGTGGTCGCCGTCAGTCGCCGTCGCGCTCCGCCTTCGGCAGCGACACCGTCACCGCCAGCCCCCCGCCCGCGCCGCCGGGCTCCGCCGTGACCGTCCCCCCGTGTGCCACCGCGATCGAGCGGACGATGGAGAGGCCGAGCCCCGCGCCGAGCCCCATCCGGTCGCGGCCCTCACCGCGCCGGAACGGTTCGAACAGGGCGGGGATGTCCGTCTCGGCGACCACAGGGCCGGTGTTGCGCACCACCAGCTCCCCGCCCCGTACCTCGACGTCCACCGTCCCGCCGGGCACGTTGTACGTCACCGCGTTGGCCAGCAGGTTTCCCACCAACTGCCCGAGCAGCAGCCGGTTTCCGCGCACCACGTCGGCGTCGGCGACGCTGAGCGAGACCCGCCGGCCGTAGCGTGCCGTCTCCTCGGCCACCGCCTCGCCCAGATCCACCGGCTCCAGGTCCTCCACCTCGCGCTCGCTGCGCGCCAGCAGCAGCAGCCCTTCGATGAGCCGTTCGCTGCGCCGGTTGTTGTCGAGCAGGGTCTCCTTCGTACGGGCCAGCTCCTCCGGCGTGCAGAGGTCGTCCAACCCGACCTGGATCGCGGCGCGCTGGGTCGCCAGCGGGGTGCGCAGCTCGTGCGAGGCGTTGGCGATGAACCGGCGCTGACTGTCGAAAGCTTTCTGCAGGCGCGCCAGGAGCGCGTCCAGGGTGTCGCCCAGTTCCTTCAGCTCGTCGTCCGGGCCGCTCGCGCCGATCCGTTCGTGAAGATTGTGTTCGGACAGCCGGCGGGCCTTGGCCGTCATCGCGTGCACCGGACGCAGTACCCGCCCCGCCGTCCACCAGCCGACCCCGACCGCGCACGCCGCCATGACCAGCAGCGCGGCGACCGACCAGAACATCATCTCGTCGGAGGCGGCGTCCGTGACCGTGTCGGTGAGCTGATATACGGCGACGTACTGGCCCTGTTGCCGGCGGATCAGCCCGCTCCCCGGCGAGACGGGGAGCTCCGGCGACACCTGGGCCGGCGCCACCCGGGCGGCGATCTCCTGCGCCTCGTTCTGCGTACCGGCGCTGGAGAGCAGATTGACGACGGCGAGCAGACAGCCACCGAGGACGACGAAGACGCCCCCATAGATCAGGGCCATCCGCGCACGGATGGTCGAGCCGGGCCCCAGCGTCCTGTCCGCCCCGCACCGCCCCGTTCTCTTCGCGGCGCGCCTGTTCGCGTCGCGTATCACAGCGCGTACCCCACCCCCTGGACCGTACGGATCAGCGGCGGATCCCCGAGCTTGGCCCGCAGTTTGCTGAGACAGACCCGGACCGCTCCGGTGAACGGGTCGGCGTGCGCGTCCCAGGCCCGCTCCAGCAGTTCCTCGGCGGAGACCGGCGCCCCGTCCGCCTCCAGAAGGATTTGCAGCACCGAGAACTCCTTGGGCGAGAGATCGAGCGCCACCCCGTCCCGCGACGCCGTCCGCCGTACGGAATCGAGCCGTACGCCATGCCGCTCCAACTGCGGCGGCACGGGCCTGGCGCTGCGCCGCCGCAGCGCGCGCACGCGCGAGACCAGCTCGGGGAAGTCGAAGGGCTTGCCCAGATAGTCGTCGGCGCCCAGATCGAGCCCTTCGACGCGCTCCTCCATGGAGGCGGACGCGGTGAGCATCAGGATGCGCGTACGGGACGACTCCGCGACCAGCTTGCGCGCGACGTCGTCGCCGTGGACACGTGGCAGATCGCGGTCGAGGACGACGACGTCGTAGTCGTGCAGTCCCAGATAGGCGAGGGCGGCGTCACCGCTGTACACGGTGTCGACGGCGAATCCCGCCCGTCGCAGCCCGGTGGCCACCAGCTCGGCCAGGACCTCCTCGTCCTCGGCGACCAGTACCCGCATGCTGCTGTCCCCTGCCCCTGTCCCCTGCCCCGCCTCGTACATGATGCCCTTTCTCTCCCGGGATGTGCCTGTCTACGGCAAGGGGTGTTTCGGAAAGCTCTCTCCCCCGCCCCAGCGCTCCCGCGCACCCGCGCCCGCTCCTCCAGCACCCCCGCGCACCCCTGCGCACCCCCGGCAAATGCGGGCGACTCGCGCTTGATGGGTCGGATACGATATTGACATTCCGTAGACCAATCGGTCACTCCATGTAGCGACTTGGGAGCAGCCCGCAATGGCTCGACACCTCATCACCAGCGCCCTTCCCTATATCAACGGGATCAAGCACCTGGGCAACATGGTGGGGTCCATGCTCCCGGCGGATGTGTACGCCAGGTACCTCCGCCAGCGCGGCCACGAGGTCCTGTACATCTGCGCCACCGACGAGCACGGCACCCCCGCCGAGCTGGCGGCGAAGGAAGCGGGCGTGCCGGTCGACGTCTTCTGCGCCGAGCAGCACGACGCCCAGAAGGCGATCTACGACGGCTTCGAGCTGGCCTTCGACTACTTCGGCCGCAGTTCCTCCGCGCAGAACCGCGAGATCACCCAGCACTTCGCGCGCCGGCTCAAGGAGAACGGCTTCATCGAGGAGCGGGCGATCCGCCAGGTCTTCTCGATCGCCGACGACCGCTTCCTGCCGGACCGCTACATCGTCGGCACGTGCCCGCACTGCGGCTACGACAAGGCCCGCGGCGACCAGTGCGAGAACTGCACGCGCGTGCTGGACCCGACGGATCTGATCAACCCGCGCTCCGCGATCAGCGGCAGCAGCGAGCTGGAGGTCCGCGAGACCAAGCATCTCTTCCTCCTCCAGTCGAAGCTGGCCGGCGAGGTCGAGACCTGGATCGACGCGACCAGCGCGGAGTGGCCGCAGCTCGCCTCCTCCATCGCCCGCAAGTGGCTGAGCGAGGGCCTGCACGACCGCGCGATCACCCGCGACCTGGACTGGGGCGTACCGGTCCCGGCCGACACCTGGCCGGAGCTGGCGGCCGAGGGCAAGGTCTTCTACGTCTGGTTCGACGCGCCCGTCGAGTACATCGGCGCGACGAAGGAGTGGTCCGACCAGAATCCGGCGGACCGCGACTGGAAGTCCTGGTGGTACGAGGCCGACGACACCGTCCGCTACACGGAGTTCATGGCCAAGGACAACGTCCCGTTCCACACGGTGATGTTCCCGGCCACCCAGCTCGGCACCCGCGAGCCCTGGAAGAAGGTCGACTACGTCAAGGCCTTCAACTGGCTCAACTACTACGGCGGCAAGTTCTCCACCTCGCAGAAGCGGGGCGTCTTCACCGACGCCGCGCTGGACCTGCTGCCCGCCGACTACTGGCGCTACTTCCTGATCGCGAACGCGCCGGAGTCGGACGACACGTCCTTCTCCTGGGAGCACTTCACGGCGACGGTCAACAAGGACCTCGCCGACACCCTCGGCAACTTCGTGAACCGCGTCCTGTCCTTCTCGCGCAAGCGCTTCGGCGACGCGGTGCCGGCGGGCAAGCCGGCGGGCGAGGCGGAGGCGCGGCTCGGCGAGGAGATCGCGGGGCTGCTCGCGGAGTACGAGGGCCACATGGAGACGCTCCAGTTCCGCAAGGCCGCCGCCGCGCTGCGCGCCCTGTGGTCCGCGGGCAACTCGTATCTGGAGGAGAAGGCTCCGTGGCTGGAGATCAAGTCCGACGAGGAAGGCGCGGCGCTGACCCTGCGGACGGCGATGAACCTGATCCATCTGTACGCGGTGGTCTCCGAGCCGTTCATCCCGGCGTCCTCCAGGGCCATGCGGGAGGCGTTCGCGCTGACCGACGACACGGCGCGCTGGGTCACGGCCGAGGAGGCGAAGGCGCTGGCGTCCGTGCCGGCCGGTACGGCGTTCACCGTCCCGCCGGTGCTCTTCGCGAAGATCAGTGACGAGGACCTGGCCGCGTACCGGGAGCGCTTCGGCGGCGAGGACCCGGCGGCGGCGTGACGCGCGGCCGGGGAACGCCCGGCTGACGCCGAGATGGTCATGCGAGGGCCCGGGACGGCACGTCCCGGGCCCTCGCGCGTACGTCGAGGACACGCCCGAGGGCCTTGCTTGCAGCGGTCAGTCGCCGAGCGATTCCGCGTCGCCCATCACCACGACCGGCCGCTTCGCCGGGTCCAGCATCCTCAGCAGCTCCTTCATCCACCGGCGCGGCAGCGAGACACACCCCTGGGTGGGCCCGCCGTGGTCCACATGGAGCCAGATGCCACCGCCCTTGTCCTCGCCGAGCGGCCGGGTCCAGTCGAGGGGGGTGGTGCCGGGCAGCCGGTTGTAGTTGATCGCGACCACATAGTCGAAGGACCCCGCGAGCGCCTCGCCCTCGAAGCCGTCGCCCGACGCCTCGAAGATGGCCTCGCGGTCGTACGGGAGCTTCGTACCGGGGTCGGACAGCTTGCCGCCCGCGTCGGTGAGGTCGAACACCCCGATGGGTGAACGCAGATCGCCCTGGAAGTGGTCGTCGGTCCAGCCGCGCACGGCGTTGTGGGCGGGCCAGACGTCCGAGACCGCATGCCAGCCGGTGACCGGATCGCGCTCGTAGACGACGGCCGAGGCCATGCTGGAGTCCCGGCCCGTGCCGGTCACCACGACGGCCTGGGACGCCTGGGGGGAGATCTCGGCGCGGGTCGCGGGACCGAGATCGGGGATCTCCTCCGGTGTGACGCCCCCCGGCTCGGGGGCGGGCCCTCCCGCGGCACCGCCGGTGGCATCGGCGCCGGCCTTGTCCTTCGCGGCCGTCCCGCCCGGCGCCGAGCCCACGTTGTCCGCGTGGTCCGTGGTGCCGGTGAGGCCCGAGCAGCCGGTGAGCAGCAGGCCGGCAGCCAGCAGCACGGGGATCAGCGGTCCTCTGCGGACGGGGCGGACAGGGCGCACGGACATGTACGGGCCTCTTTCATCTCGCGTTCCGGGGATGCTCGGTAGTGGTCGGGGCGTTCTCAGGTGCTCTGCCGAAGTCTGCGCCGGTGATCAGCGCGTGGGCGTCCTCGACGGTCCCCGGCGAGTCGCCCGCGCCGCGCGGGGCGACGGAGCCCGCCCCGCCGGCACCGCCGCCACCACCAGGCTTATCCGCGAAGATCGACCGGACAGGACCTAGGCGCGCACGGCACACCGCCCAGGGCAACACGGCGAAGGGGCCCGGAACCGTGTGGTTCCGGGCCCCTTCGGGTGTGCCGAAAGGCGCTACTCGCCGGACTTCGCGGCCGGCTTGCGCAGCGCGATGTTCAGCTCGCGCAGGCGGGACTCGGCCAGCTCCGTGGGCGCGCCCATCATCAGATCCTGCGCGTTGCCATTGAGCGGGAAGGCGATCGTCTCGCGGATGTTCGGCTCGTCGGCCAGCAGCATCACGATGCGGTCGACGCCCGGGGCGATGCCGCCGTGCGGCGGGGCGCCGAGACGGAACGCGCGGAGCATGCCCGCGAACTCGTGCTCGACGGTCTCGCGGTCGTACCCGGCGATCTCGAACGCCTTGATCATCAGCTCGGGCTCGTGGTTACGGATCGCGCCCGAGGACAGCTCGATTCCGTTGCAGACGATGTCGTACTGCCACGCCAGGATGTCCAGCGGGTCCTTCGTCTCCAGGTCTTCCAGACCGCCCTGGGGCATCGAGAACGGGTTGTGCGAGAAGTCGATCTTCCCGGTCTCCTCGTCCTTCTCGTACATCGGGAAGTCGACGATCCAGCAGAACCGGAAGACGCCCTCCTCGAAGTGGCCCGCGCGCTTGGCCGCCTCCACGCGCACCGCGCTCATGATCTTGGAGACCTCGTCGAACTCGCCCGCGCCGAAGAAGACGGCGTGGCCGGGGACGAGCCCCAGGCGCTCGGTGAGCAGCTTGACGTTCTCCTCGGTGAGGAACTTGGCGATCGGGCCGCTCAGCGAGCCGTCCTCGCCGACCCGCACCCAGGCCAGGCCCTTCGCGCCGTGCTCGACGGCGTACTCCCCGAGGCCGTCGAAGAACTTCCGCGACTGGCCCGCCGTGTCGGGCACCGGCAGCGCGCGGACGTGCTTCCCGGCGAACGCCTTGAACTCGGAGCCTTCGAAGACGTCCGAGATGTCGGACAGTTCGAGCTTGGCGCGCAGGTCAGGCTTGTCGTTGCCGTACTTCAGCATCGACTCGCGGAACGGGATGCGTGGGAACGGCGAGGTGACATGGCGGCCGTTGCCGAACTCCTCGAACAGCTCGGTCATCAGCTTCTCGATCGGCCGGAAGACGTCCTCCTGCTCGACGAAGCTCATCTCGACATCGAGCTGGTAGAACTCGCCGGGCGAGCGGTCGGCGCGGGCGTCCTCGTCGCGGAAGCACGGCGCGATCTGGAAGTAGCGGTCGAACCCCGAGATCATCAGCAGCTGCTTGAACTGCTGCGGGGCCTGCGGCAGCGCGTAGAACCTGCCCGGGTTCAGCCGGGACGGGACCACGAAGTCGCGGGCGCCCTCGGGGGAGGTCGCGGTCAGGATGGGCGTGGCCATCTCGTTGAAGCCCAGCGCGGTCATCTTGTGCCGGATGGCGGAGATGACGGCCGTCCGCAGCATGATG
Organism: Streptomyces sp. NPDC094034; assembly: GCF_040303865.1. NCBI lineage: Bacteria > Bacillati > Actinomycetota > Actinomycetes > Kitasatosporales > Streptomycetaceae > Streptomyces > Streptomyces sp. NPDC094034. The sequence goes on from NZ_JBEOUD010000009.1 coordinate 177,713, forward strand.
TTGCGGTGCATGCGCTCACGGCGCAGGTCGAGGAAGCGGTACTCCAGGCGCCGCTCCTCGTTCACCCCGTCCTCGGCGTTGACCGTGAACGGCAGCGGACCCGCCGCGCCGAGGATCTCGACCTCGGAGACCTCGATCTCGATCTCGCCCGTCGACAGCTCCGGGTTGACGTTCTCCGCACCGCGCGCGGAGACCTTGCCGTCGATACGGACGACGGTCTCCTTCGTGAGCTTGGACAGCTCCTCGTTCGCGGGGGTGCCCGGGCGGGCCACGAGCTGGACCAGACCGTAGTGATCGCGGAGATCGATGAAGAGGATGCCGCCCAGGTCTCGGCGATTGTGCAGCCAGCCGCTCAGCCGGACGTCGGCACCGACGTCAGAGGCGCGGAGCTCGCCGCAGGTGTGGGACCTGTACCGATGCATCGTCGTTTCATCCAGTTCTTGGCAAGTCGGGGTTGGCCGGACGGAAGCGCTACGTCGTAGGAGGGCATTACCTCGTACGCCGTAACAGGTTACCGCCCGGCCATGACACACCCCTCGGTGGCGTTTGTTCTACACATATTCATAAAGTGGGACAATGCGCACCGAGGATGTCCTGGCCGCGATCGCGACCGGTCTATGGCGCTGGGAGAACGCGTCCGACACAGTCACCCTCGACGGGGAGGCGGCCCGGCTGCTCGGCATGCCCGAGGAACCCGTGACGCTCACCGTGTCCGCCGCGCGCGCCCGTCTGCACCCCATCGACTGGAACGAGATCGACGGCATCTTCAATCTCGCGCTCGCCGAGGGGACCCTCGCCGAGGCACGGCTGCGGGTCGTGGACGAGAGCGGCCGGGTGCTCCGCACCGTACGGGTCCGGGCCAAGCCGGCCATCACGTCCTCGGCCGACGGGGAGTACGAGATGATCGGCACGGTCCAGGCGATCACCGAGCCCCAGCCGGGCACCACCGTCGAACGGTCCTCCGTCACCGGCGACTGGCGGCGCTCCCGCGAGGCGTTCCTGCTCGACGCCGGCCGCGCGCTGGCCGAGGCCCGCTCGACCGCCGAGGTGCTGCGGGTCGCCGCCTCCCTCTCCATGCCCGGCTTCTCGCCGGACGGTCTCGCGGTCTACGGCGTCTCCGGCGAGCGGCTGACGATCATCGGCCACCACGGGCACGCGCCGGAGGACTCGGCCCCGTTCGAGGGCATGACGGTGGACACCGACTACCCGGCGGCCGAGGTCGTGCGGACCGGCCGGGCCATCTATCTGCCGACCCCGGATTCGTATGCCGACCGGTACCCCGCCACCTGGCGGTATGTGAAGCGCTTCGGCCGCCACTCGTGGGCCTTCCTCCCGCTGATCGTCGCGGGCCGCACGCTGGGCACCTGGATGGCCGCCTTCAAACACCGGGTCGCGTTCTCGCCCGACGAGCGGTCCGTCCTGACGACGGTGGCCCGGATGATGGCACAGGCGCTGGCCCGCGCGAGCGTCGCCGAGACCGAGCGCGAGCTCTCCCTCGGCCTTCAGCGCACGATGATGCCGACGCTCGGCCCCGAGATCCCCGGCATGACGATGGCCGCCCGGTACGTACCGACCGGCGGCGGCCTCCAGATCGGCGGCGACTGGTACGACATGATCCCGCTGCCCGGCGGCACCTCGCACTCCGAGGGGCGCTGGGGCGGACGCTTCGCGCTGGTCATCGGGGATGTCCAGGGCCATGACGTACGGGCCGCAGGACTCATGGGCCAGCTGCGGATCGCCCTGCGCGCCTACGCCTCCGAGGGCCACCGACCGGACGCGGTGCTCTCCCGCGCGTCCCGTTTCCTGGCCGGTCTCCAGTACTACCCGGGGGGCGAGGTCGGCAGCGCCATCCCCGGCGGCGGGCCGCGCACGGACGCGGGGGCCGCCGTGATGAACGAGTGGTACTCCGTGGCCGGCCCGCGCTTCGCGACCTGCCTCTACATGGAGGTCGACCCGGAGAGCGGCACGCTCGACATCGCCCGCGCGGGCCATCCCGACCCGGCGATCCGTACGGCGGACGGGACCGCGTTCGTCCGGCAGACCGCGGGCGGACTGCCGCTCGGCATCGAGTCCGACTCCGACTATCCGACGACCCGAATCGTCCTGGGGCCCGGCGAAACGCTCATGCTCTGCACCGACGGGCTCATCGAGACCGGCGGACACGATCTCGCGACCGGCTGGGCGCGACTGCGGCCCGTACTGGAGCAGGACACCGGCGGATCCCTGGAGAAGCTCGCCGACACCCTCATCCAGGCCGTGCACGGCCCCACCTCGCACTACACGACCGGACCGCTCGTGGACCGCCGCGAGGACGACATCGCGCTCCTGCTGCTCTCCCGGGACCTCGCGCCGGCCCGGCTCCCCGGCGGCGTTCCCCGGCGCACCGCGGTGACCGTCGCCCAGGCCGAGCCCGAGCGGATCGCGGGCGTACGACGCCAGCTGCGCCAACTGCTGCACGATTGGGCCGACCCGGAACAGATCGACGCCGCGGAGCTGATGGTCTCCGAGATGATCACCAACGTCCTGGTACACACCGACGGCGACGCCCGGCTCGTCGCGGAGGCGCGCGGCGAGCCAGGGGACCGGCGCCTGCGCGTCGAGGTCGCCGACGCCAGCGACGAACTGCCGCACCGCAGACACCCCGGGGAGCTGGCCTCCAGCGGGCGCGGTCTGGTGCTGATGGAGATGCTCGCCGACGCGTGGGGGGTGGATCCGCGCGGCGAGGGGAAGTCGATCTGGTTCGAGCTCTACGAGTGCGGCGGCGCGGAACCCGGGGCCTCGTCGTAGCGCCCGTAACGGTCCTTCAGCTCGGAGAAGACACCGAACGCGGCGGCCGTCAACGGCACGGCGAGCAGTATCCCCAGAATCCCGGCCACGCTGGCGCCCGCGGTGATCGCCAGTATCACCACGGCCGGGTGCATCTGGACCGTACGGCTCTGGATCATCGGCTGGAGCACATGGCCCTCAAGGACCTGCACGGCGAGCACCACCCCCAGCGCCCACAGCCCGATCGCCAGGCCCCGGTCGGCGAGGGCGACCAGCACGGCGACGGCGCCGGAGAGGAAGGCGCCGAGATACGGGATGTACGCCCCGACGAAGACGAGCGCGCCGAGCCCGACCGCGCCGGGTACCCGCAGGATCAGCAGGCCTACGGTGATGCAGACCGCGTCGATGAAGGCGATGACGGTGGTGCCGCGCATGAACCCCTCGACGGCGCCGAAGGCACGGCGGGCCATGGCATCGACCGTGTCCCCGGTCGTACGCGGGGCGAGGGCCCTGAGCGCGCCGGCCGCGCGCTCCGAGTCGCGCAGGAAGAAGAACATCAGCAGCAGCGCGAGCACGGCGGTGGCGATCAGCTCGCCGACGACACTGATCCCGGTGAGCACCCCGGAGGCGGCGGTGGCGCCGAACTTCCCGATCAGTGTCTTGGCGTTCTTCGTCAGATCGTCGAGCGAGGTCCCGGCGGCGCCGAAGTGCCGGGCCAGGTCCCGCGCCGCCTGCCGCAGCGAGGTCATGATCTGGTCCCCGTTGTCGACCAGCGCGCTGACGACGATGTACCCCGCGCCGCCGACCACGGCCACGACGGCGACGCAGGTGAGCCCGGCGGCGAGCGACCGGTTCAGCCGCAGTGCGACGAGGCGGCGGTAGAAGGGGCCGAGCAGCGCGGTGCCGAGAATGGCGAGCAGTACGGGCGTGACGGCGGTCTTGAAGGTGACGACCAGCCAGATCGCGACGGCCCCGACCCCCGCGATCACCAGCACCACACCGCACCAGGCGGCGAGGCGCCGGGCGCTCTCGGGGAGGACGGACGGCGGCGAGATCTGCACGTTCCCACCCGACCACGCGAGGGGGGACCTGTCCCGCGTTGGGCTCCGCGCGGGTGAGCCGCCGTCCGGCGGCGCGCCCCCGGTGGGGCGCGACCGTCGGCTACGCCGGCCCCGCCGGGACCGTGCCCAGCCGCCCCGCCTGGAAGTCGTCGAACGCCTGCCTGAGCTCCGCGTGACTGTTCATCACGAACGGGCCGTAGTGCGCCATCGGCTCCCGGATCGGGCGTCCGCCCAGCAGCACGACCTCCAGGTCCGGCGTGTTCCCGTCCTGGGACTCGTCCGCGCGCACGCTCAGCGCGCCGCCCGCGCCGAACACCGCCGTCTGCCCCATCCGTATCGGACGCCGGTCCGTACCGACCGAGCCGCGCCCCGCCAGTACGTACGCGAGACCGTTGAAGTCCTCCCGCCACGGCAGGTTGATCTCCGCACCCGGCCGCAGCGTCGCGTGGATCATCGTGATCGGGGTGTGTGTGATGCCGGGGCCCTCGTGCCCGTCCAGCTCGCCGGCGATCACCCGGAGGAGCGCGCCGCCGTCGGGCGAGGTCAGCAGCTGGACCTGGCCGCCGCGGATGTCCTGGTACCGGGGGTCCATCATCTTGTCGGACGCCGGGAGGTTCACCCAGAGCTGGAGGCCGTGGAACAGCCCGCCGGACATGACGAGCGACTCCGGCGGAGCCTCGATGTGCAGCAGGCCGGAGCCCGCCGTCATCCACTGGGTGTCACCGTTCTGGATGGTGCCGCCGCCACCGTTGCTGTCCTGGTGGATGAAGGTGCCGTCGATCAGGTACGTGACGGTCTCGAAGCCGCGGTGCGGGTGCCACGGCGTGCCCTTGGGCTCGCCCGGCGCGTACTCCACCTCGCCCATCTGATCCATCATGATGAACGGGTCGAGGTGCTCGTAGTTGATCCCCGCGAACGCGCGACGTACCGGGAAGCCCTCGCCCTCGAATCCGCCGGGGGCGGTCGTGACGGTGAGTACGGGGCGGGCCACGGCGTCGGCCGGGGCCGCCACCCGGGGCAGGGTCAGCGGGTTTTCGACAGTCACAGCGGGCATGAGGGCCTCCTTGATGATTCAACGTTCAATTTAGTTGAACAATGAACATCTGGCAAGGCGCAACGCATTCCCCCGTCCACCTCATCCCCGGCGGACGGGCCGGCACATCGGTTTCCAGCCGTGCGGAGTCGTACGGCCGTACGGTTTCTAGCCGTACATACGGCGCATCGCGAAGTCCACCATCTGCTCGACCGCCTTCGCGTCGAACACCATGCGGTGGTCGCCCTCCATGTCCAGTACGAAGCCGTATCCCGTGGGCAGCAGATCGATCACCTCGGCGCCGGTGATCACGAAGTACTTCGACTCCTTGCCCGCGTACCGCCGCAGCTCCTTGAGCGTGCTGAACATGGGGATCACCGGCTGCTGCGTGTTGTGCAGGGCCAGGAACCCGGGGTTGTCACCCCGCGGGCAGTAGACCTTCGACGTCGCGAAGATCTGCTGGAAGTCCTCGGCCGACAACGACCCCGTCGTGAACGCGCGTACCGCGTCCCCCAGCGACGGGGGCGAGGGCTCCGGATACAGCGGCTGTTCGCCGTATCCGCCCGCGCCTGGGCCGCCCATCGGCTGCTGCTGCGGCTGCTGAGGCGGGTGCGTGTACTGCTGCTGAGCGCCCGGGTTCTGGTCGTAGCCGTACATGAGCGCAAGAGTACTGAGGAATGGTGTCCTGGGGAGCCGGGTCGGCCTCGTCACAGTCTCCCGGACGGGGTTGCGCCTTATTACCCATGGGTAGCATCATCGTAGCTACTTACCGGTACATGTATGAGGAACCTGCCTCCCCGATCCTTACGGAGTCGTCGCCATGGGGCACTACAAGTCAAATCTGCGCGACATCGAGTTCAACCTCTTCGAGGTCCTCGGACGCGACAAGCTGTACGGCTCCGGACCGTTCGCGGAGATGGACGTGGAGACCGCCAGGAGCATCCTCGAAGAGGTCACGCGCCTCGCGGAGAGCGACCTCGCCGAGTCGTTCGCGGACGCCGACCGCAACCCGCCGGTCTTCGACCCGGAGACGAACACCGCTCCGGTCCCGGCGGCCTTCAAGAAGAGCTACCAGGCGTACATGGACTCCGAGTACTGGCGCCTGGGCCTGCCGGAGGAGATCGGCGGCACGACCTCCCCGCGCTCCCTGATCTGGGCGTACGCGGAGCTGCTCCTCGGCGCGAACCCGGCCGTGTGGATGTACGCGTCGGGTCCCGCCTTCGCCGGGATCCTTTTCGACGAGGGCAATGAGGCGCAGAAGAAGGTCGCCGCGTTCGCCGTCGAGAAGCAGTGGGGCTCCACGATGGTCCTCACCGAGCCGGACGCCGGCTCGGACGTCGGCGCGGGCCGTACGAAGGCCGTCGAGCAGGAGGACGGCAGCTGGCACATCGAGGGCGTGAAGCGCTTCATCACCTCCGGCGAGCACGACATGTCGGAGAACATCCTTCACTACGTCCTCGCCCGCCCCGAGGGCGCCGGCCCCGGCACCAAGGGCCTGTCGCTCTTCCTCGTACCGAAGTACGAGTTCGACTGGGAGACCGGCGAGCTGGGCGCGCGCAACGGCGTGTACGCCACGAACGTCGAGCACAAGATGGGCCTCAAGGCCTCCAACACCTGCGAGATGACCTTCGGCGACCGCCACCCCGCCAAGGGCTGGCTGATCGGTGACAAGCACGAGGGCATCCGCCAGATGTTCCGCATCATCGAGTTCGCCCGGATGATGGTCGGTACGAAGGCCATCGCCACGCTGTCCACCGGCTATCTGAACGCGCTGGCGTACGCCAAGGAGCGCGTCCAGGGCCCCGATCTGGCGCAGTTCATGGACAAGGCGGCGCCCAAGGTCACCATCACGCACCACCCCGATGTGCGCCGCTCGCTGATGACGCAGAAGGCGTACGCCGAGGGCATGCGCGCCCTCGTCATGTACACCGCCTCCGTCCAGGACGAGATCGCCGTCAAGGAGGCCGAGGGCGAGAACGCGAAGGCGCTGCACGGGCTGAACGATCTGCTGCTGCCCATAGTGAAGGGCTACGGCTCGGAGCGGTCGTACGAGCAGCTCGCCCAGTCCCTCCAGATCTTCGGCGGCTCCGGCTATCTCCAGGAGTACCCGATCGAGCAGTACATCCGGGACGCCAAGATCGACACTCTCTACGAGGGCACCACCGCGATCCAGGGCCAGGACTTCTTCTTCCGGAAGATCGTCCGCGACCAGGGCCAGTCGCTGAACACGCTCGCCGAGGAGATCAAGACGTTCCTCGCGGTCGGCACCGGCGGTACGGAGCTGGCCCCGGCCCGCGACGCGCTCGCCAAGGCGGCCGTCGACCTGGAGGCGATCGTCGGCCGGATGCTGACCGATCTCACCTCCACCGGCGAGGACGTCAAGAACATCTACAAGGTCGGGCTGAACACGACGCGGCTGCTGATGGCCTCGGGCGATGTGGTCGTCGGCTATCTGCTGCTGCGCGGCGCCGCCGTGGCCGCCGAGAAGCTGGAGACGGCCGCCGCGAAGGACGTGGCGTTCTACCAGGGCAAGATCGCGGCGGCGAAGTTCTTCGCCGCGAATGTCCTGCCGGACGTCTCGACGCAGCGCGCGCTCGCCGAGACGGTCGACGACTCCCTCATGGAGCTGGACGAAGCGGCCTTCTGACCGGGCCCGCCGGATCACGACGGCTGGACGGCACGACGGGCTGGACGGCTGGTCCGCTGGACAGCACGACAAGACGACAGGACGGCAGGACACCTCTCCCCGGGGGTGTCCTGCCGTCTGTCCACCGCCGCCTGTCCGCCGTCTGTCCGCCGTCTCCTCACGGTCCGTCCGGCCGGTTTCCGCCGCCCGCCGCTCCGTCCCGCGTGGCTGTTCTCCCCATGTGCGGAGCTTGTCCCGCCCACTTCCATGCCGTTCCAACCGGTGACGGGCCCGGTGCCAGGACCCGTCGTTATGGTGAACCCCATGAGCACTTCCGCCCGCTTCGACCGCGGCCACACCGACGATCTCATCTCCTTCTTGGCGGCCAGTCCCTCGCCGTATCACGCGGTGGCCAATGCCGCGGAGCGACTGGAGAAGGCAGGCTTCCGGCAGCTGCGGGAGACGGACGCCTGGGACGGTTCGACGGGCGGGCGGTTCGTGCTGCGCGGCGGGGCGATCATCGCCTGGTTCGTACCGGAAGGCGCCGATCCGCACACCCCGTTCCGTATCGTCGGAGCCCACACGGACTCCCCGAATCTGCGGGTGAAGCCGCTGCCGGACACCGGCTCGTACGGCTGGCGCCAGATCGCCGTGGAGATCTACGGCGGGACGCTGCTCAACACCTGGCTCGACCGCGATCTGGGCCTCGCGGGCCGCATCACCCTGCGCGACGGCTCACACCGGCTGATCAATATCGACCGCGCCCTGCTCCGTGTCCCGCAGCTGGCCGTGCATCTGGACCGCTCCGTCAACACCGAGGGCCTGAAGCTGGACCGGCAGCGGCACATGCAGCCGATCTGGGGCCTCGGCGACCCCCAGGAGGGCGATCTGATCCGCTTCGTGGCGCGGGAGACGGGCGTCGACGAAGCGGACATCACCGGCTGGGACCTGATGCCGCACGCCATCGAGCCGCCCTCCTATCTCGGCCGCGACCGTGAGCTGCTGGCCGGGCCCCGGATGGACAACCTGCTGTCGGTGCACGCGGGTACGGCGGCGCTGGCCGCGGTCGCCACGTCCGCCGCCGCCGAGCCGCTTCCGTACATCCCCGTGCTCGCCGCCTTCGACCACGAGGAGAACGGCTCCCAGTCGGACACCGGCGCGGACGGACCGCTCCTCGGCACCGTCCTCGAACGCTCGGTGCTCGCCCGCGGCGGTACGTACGAGGACCGGGCGCGGGCCTTCGCGGGCACGGTCTGTCTGTCGTCCGACACCGGCCACGCCGTGCATCCGAACTACAGCGACCGCCACGACCCGACGCACCACCCGCGCGCCAACGGCGGCCCCATCCTCAAGGTCAACGTCAACATGCGGTACGCGACGGACGGCAGCGGCCGGGCCGTGTTCGCCGCCGCCTGCGAGAAGGCCGGCGTGCCCTGGCAGTCGTTCGTCTCCAACAACTCGATGCCGTGCGGCACGACGATCGGTCCGATCACCGCGGCGAGACACGGCATCCAGACCGTCGACATCGGCGTGGCGATCCTGTCGATGCACAGCGCGCGCGAGCTGTGCGGCGCGGACGACCCGTATCTGCTGGCGAACGCCCTCGTGGCGTTCCTTGAGGGCTAGCTAGGGCCTGTTACGCGCCGAGGCCGGCCAGTACGAGCGTGAGCCGGGACGTTCCGCTGTCGCCGACGCGGACGGGCACGCCCCAGTCCTGCTGATGCACATGACAGGCCGGGTACTCGTTCGCCGGGTCGTCGTCGCAGGAGGCGGCCATCGCGGAGACATGCAGCACGCCCTCGGTGACCCCGTCGGCCAGCACCAGTTCGCGGTGGAGGTCCGTACCGGCGCCGGCACCCTCCGCCAGCAGTTCGGGCGGGGTGGCGGAGACCAGCAGCCGGGTCGAGGGACCGTAGCGCGTGTCGAGCTTCTGGCCCGTCGGCGCCGTGAAGACGACGTCCAGCGTCAGCGCGCCGGAGGCGACCTCGGTGGCCTCCCGCTGGGTGCGGTGGGCGACGGCCTCGACCTTGACCGCCTCGTCGGGCAGCCGCAGCCGGGTCAGCCGGTGCCGCGCGGACTCGACGACGACGATGTCCTCGCCGACCAGCACCGCGTCGCTCGGCTCCCGCAGATCCGTTGCCAGCGTGGTCACTTCACCGGTCGCCGGGTCGTAGCGGCGCAGCGCGTGGTTGTACGTGTCCGAGACGGCGACGGAGCCGTCCGGCAGGGCGGTGACGCCCAGCGGGTGCTGGAGCAGCGCCTGTTCCGCGGCGCCGTCGCGGTGCCCGAAGTCGAAGAGCCCGGAGCCGACGGCCGTACGGATCACGAACCCGTCGCCCTCGCCCTCACCTTCGCCCTCACCGTTCCCGGCTCCCGCCCGCTCCACGTAGCGCAGGGCGCTGGTCTCCGAGTCGGCGATCCACAGCCGGTCACCGGCCGCCGCGAGCCCGGACGGCTGCGCGAACCACGCCTCGGCGGCGGGCCCGTCCACCAGCCCCTCATTGGTCGTACCGGCCGCCACCGCGACCGTCCCGGCGGCCGGGTCGTACGTCCACAGCTGGTGCACCCCGGCCATCGCGATCCAGACCCGGTCCGCCCACCACGCGACGTCCCACGGCGAGGAGAGATCCACCTCCAGGGCGGGCCCCTCGGTCGGCGAGCCCTGCCACCACTGCCTGCCGGTCCCGGCGACGGTCTCGACCGCGCCGCTGACCGGGTCGTACGTCCGCAGCGCGTGGTTCACGGTGTCCGCGACGATCACCTTGCCGTCCGGGAGCAGCGCGAGCCCCTGCGGTTCGCTGAAGGAGTCCGGTCCCGAGCCGCGCCCACCGCTGCCGATCCGCCGGACGACCGTCTCACCGTCCGCCTCCAGCTCGACCAGCTGATGACGGGTGGAGTCCGAGACGAGGAAGTGTCCGCCGGGCAGCACCAGCGCCTTGCCGGGGAAGCGCAGATCGGTCGCGACCGGCTCCGGCGGTACGTAGGGACCGTCCCCCCGCCGCAGCGTCCCCTTCGCGGCGTGCTCGGCCTCCAGCTCCTCCACCAGCTTCGCGATGGCGTGCGCATGCCCCTCACCGGCGTGCTGGGCCACGACATAGCCCTCGGGGTCGATGACGACCAGCGTCGGCCAGGCGCGTACCGCGTACTGCTTCCAGGTCGCCAGCTCGGGATCGTCCAGCACCGGGTGGTGCACCCCGTACCGCTCGACGGCGTCCACGACGGACTGGTGCTCGGCCTCGTGCACGAACTTCGGTGAGTGGACACCGATGATCACGACCGTGTCCCGGTGCTTCTCCTCCAGCTCCCGCAGCTCATCGAGGACATGCAGACAGTTGATGCAGCAGAAGGTCCAGAAGTCGAGAATGACGATGCGCCCGCGCAGGTCGGCGAGGGTGTACGCCATCTCGCCCGTATTGAGCCAGCCGCCCTTGCCGATCAGTTCGGGGGCACGGACCCGGGCGCGGCGGGACGGGGGTGAAGCGGGGGCGGGGGTCGCGTCGGTCATGAAACAAGGGTGCCACCACCGAAAACGCCCCCGCGGCCAGGGACCCCACAACGGCGGGGACCCCACAACCCCGGGGACCCCACAACCGCGGGGGCCGCACCCCGCGCACGGCCGTACGCGTGCGCCCGCGCTCGTACGCGTGCACCTGCGCGCCCGCCGACCGCCGCCTCCGCTCCCCGGGTACCCGTCCTCCATGAGATATCTCGTGCGCGACAAGATCTTCGCGATCGGCGACGACTACTGGATCGAGGACGAACAGGGCCGACGGGCCTTCCGCGTCGACGGCAAGGCGCTGCGGCTGCGCGACACGCTCGAACTGAAGGCGCCCACCGGGCAGGTGCTGATCACGCTGCGCCAGAAACTGCTCAGTCTGCGGGACGCCATGATCATCGAGCGGGACGACCGGACGCTGGCGACGATCCGCAGGAAGCGGCTCTCGCTGCTGCGCAATCACTACCGGGTCTCCCTGGCCGAGGGCACCGAACTGGATGTGAGCGGGCGGATCCTGGATCTGGAGTTCGCGATCGAGTACGACGGCGAACTCCTGGCCCATGTCTCGCGGCGCCGGCTGCGGATGCGGGAGACGTACGGCGTGAATGTCGTACGGGACGACGCCGACCACGCGCTGCTGATCGCCGTGGCGGTGTGTGTGATCAGGATGGCGGAGAAGGAGCACGAAGACATCTGATCCGGAGGACGTCCGATCCGAATGGCGAGGACGTCTGATCCGAATGGCGAGGACGGGCCGCGGGCCTATCGGGTCACGGTCGGCGTCTCCAGCCCCAGCCGACGGTCCTTCAGCGCCGGAAAGCGCTCGCGGGTCGTCGCGACCGACGCCGGGTCGAGATCGACGGTCAGGACCTCCTCGTCCGTCCCCGCCTCCGCGAGCACCTCGCCCCAGGGGTCCACCACGATGCTGTGCCCGGACTGCTCCACGCCGGCGTGCGTACCGGCGCTCGCGCAGGCCAGGACGTACGCCTGGTTCTCCACGGCGCGTGCGCGGGCGAGCAGCGTCCAGTGCGCGCGCCTGCGGGCGGGCCAGCCGGCCGGGACGACGAGCGTCTCGGCGCCCGCGTCGACCAGCCCGCGGAACAGTTCGGGGAAGCGCAGGTCGTAGCAGGTGGCGAGGCCGAGGGTGGTCTCCGGAAGCCGGACGGTGACCAGTTCGTCGCCCGCGCCCATCAGCGTCGCCTCGCCCTTGTCGAACCCGAAGCGGTGGATCTTGCGGTAGGCGCCGACGAGCTCACCGGCGGGGGAGAGGACGAGCGAGGTGTTGTAGAGAATCCCGTCCGGGGCCTGCCCGTCCGGGGCCTGCCCGTCCGATACGTGCCCGTTCGATACATGCCCGTCCGATACGTGCCCGCCTTCGGCTCGCTCCACGATGGATCCCGCGTGCAGCCAGACGCCCGCGTCTCGCGCCGCCTCGGACATCTCCCGGAACGTGGGGCCGTCCGCCGCCTCCGCCTCGTCGGCGAACGACTCGTACGCGAAGGCCCCGACCGGCCAGAGTTCCGGAAGCACCACCAGATCGGCGCCGCGCTGCTCCCTCACCAGCGCCGCCACGCGCCGCCGGCGCGAATCGGCCGATTCGTACGGATCTACCGCGATCTGGAGCAACGAGGCGCGCACAGTACCACCGTCCTGGCATTCGAGCCGTCAACACGGGCCTACGATCGTCACACGAAAGCACTGCCGGGGTGCCATCGGGCAGCGTAACTTAGCTGCCAAACCTCCCACGCAGCCCGCAGCCCGCCCGCAGCCCGCCCGCCAGCAAGCCAGCCCGCGTACCGCAGAACCGCCGAGGGGTCCCGTGACCGTCCATCCCAGCCTTCAAAACTACGCCGATGCCTGGACCCACTCCATCGAGGCCATAGCCGAGCTGGTACAGCCGCTCGTCGAGGGCGAATGGAACCGCCGCACACCGTGCCCCGGTTGGTCCGTACGAGACATCGTCTCGCATGTCATCGGCCTGGAATGCGAGATGCTCGGAGACCCGCGGCCCATCCACTCGCTGCCGCGCGACCTCTACCACGTACGGGACGACCACACCCGCTACATGGAAATGCAGGTCGACGTACGGCGCCACCACACGGCGCCGGAGATGACCTCCGAACTGGAGTACACGATCATCCGCCGCAACCGGCAGTTGCGGAACGAGAACCGCTCCCCCGACACCATGGTCCGTGCCCCGCTGGGCGCCGAGTGGACCCTCGAAGAGGCCATGCGCGCGCGGGCGTTCGACATCTGGGTGCACGAGCAGGATCTGCGCACCGCGCTGAACGCGCCCGGCAACCTGGACTCGCCGGGCGCGGTGGTCGCCCGCGACGTACTGCTGGCCGCGCTGCCGAAGGTCGTCGCCAAGAAGGCGGGCGCGCCGCCGAACTCGGCGGTCGTCATCGATGTCAGCGGCCCGGTGGAGTTCCTCCGTACGGTCAGGGTGAACGCCGATGGACGCGGTTCGGTGGACGGCTCCCCGTCGCTCGGTCCCCTGGTGACGCTCACGACGGACTGGGAGACGTACTTCCGGCTGGCGTGCGGACGCGTGCGGCCCGCGGCGGTGGCGGACCGCGTCAAGATCGACGGTGATCTCGATCTGGCCGAGGCGATTCTGCGGGAGTTCGCGGTCACGCCATAGGGGAGCCGGGCACGGCGGCGGCACCGGGCCCGGCCCGTACGCACGGCCTTGCCGCGTGCGTACGACCCGCCGCGTACGTACGACCTGCCGCGTACGCACGGCCCTGCCCGCGTACGTACGACCATGCCGGTCGAGCCGGTCATGCCGGTACGTGCACGGCCTCCACCCGGCTCGCCACCAGCCGCTCACGCTCCCGGCGCGCGGTGCGGTTCCGCAGCCGCAGGATCTGCGTGATCCCGATCGCCTGGAGAACGAAGACGGTCGAGAACGCGATCCGGTAGTTGTCACCGGTCGCGTCCAGCAGGACGCCGACCGCGAACAGCGTCGTCATCGAGGCGGTGAAACCGCCCATGTTGACGATTCCGGAGGCCGTGCCCTGACGCTCCGGCGGATTCGCGGGCCTGGCGAAGTCGAAGCCGATCATCGACGCGGGCCCGCACGCGCCCAGGACCGCGCAGAGCGTGATCAGCAGCCACATCGGGGCACGGTCGCCGGGGTACCCGATCGTCACCGCCCAGACCAGCGCCGACGCCCCGACGGTGCCCAGGGCCAGTGGCGCCCTCGCCGCGTGGTGGCGGGCGATGACCTGCCCGTAGACCAGCCCGACGACCATGTTGGAGAGCACGATCAGGGTGAGCAGTTCGCCCGCGACGGCACGGGACAGCCCCTGCGCCTCGACGAGGAACGGCATCCCCCACAGCAGCAGGAAGAACATCGCCGGGAACTGGGTGGTGAAGTGCACCCACATGCCCAGCCGGGTACCGGGTTCACGCCAGGACTCGGCGATCTGCTTCCGCACGTACGCGGCCCCCGCGTGCTCGGCGGGCGGCGGCTCGTGGCCCTCCGGATGGTCCTTGAGGAAGAGCAGCAGCAGGACGAGGACGAGGACCCCGGCGAGCGCGCTGCCCGCGAAGGTCGTGGTCCAGCCGAGACCGTTCAGGGTGCGGGAGATGAAGATGGTGGAGACGAGATTGCCCGCCATCCCGAAGAGCGCGGCGACCTGGGCGATCAGCGGCCCGCGCCGGGCGGGGAACCAGCGGGTGCCGAGGCGCAGCACGCTGATGAAGGTCATCGCGTCGCCGCAGCCGAGGAGCGCGCGGGAGACGAGGGCGGTGCCGTACGAGGGGGAGAGCGCGAAGCCGAGCTGCCCGACGGTGAACAGCACGACGCCGATGGTCAGCACCCTCTTGGTGCCGAGCCGGTCGACCATCAGGCCGACGGGTATCTGCATGCCCGCGTACACGAGCAGCTGAAGTATGGAGAACGTCGACAGCGCCGAGGCGTTGACCCCGAAGCGGTCGGCGGCGTCGAGGCCGGCCACGCCCAGGCTGGTACGGAAGATGACGGCGACGAAGTAGACGGCGACGCCGATGCCCCAGACATAGGTGGCCCGGCGACCGCCGGGTGGATCGCCGGGGAGAGTGACCGAGCCGCCGCTCACCGGGCTTCACCCCGGACCAGCACCTTGACCCGGCTGACATGCCGGCGCACGCATTGCGCGGCGCCGTCCGCGTCGCCGGTTCTGATGGCGTCGAGCATTTCGGCGTGCTCGGTGATGTTCTTGGCGATGCGGTCGGGGTGCGCTTCGAGCACGGCGACGCCCATCCGCAACTGACGGTCCCTGAGCTGGTCGTAGAGCTTGGAGAGGATCTCGTTGCCCGCGTGGCGCACGATCTCGGCGTGGAAGCACCGGTCGGCGACGGCGACGGCGGCGAGATCCCCGTCCTCGGCCAGCCGCCGCTGCTCCTCCAGCACCTCCTCCAGCCGCGCGATCAACCGCGCGGACGCCGGCACGGCCTTCCGTACGGTGAACTCCTCGACCAGCAGCCGGGTCTCGACGACATCCGCGATCTCCTGCGCGGAGACGGCGAGCACGAGGGCGCCCTTCTTCGGATAGAGCTTGATCAGCCCCTCGACCTCCAGCTTGAGCAACGCTTCCCGTACGGGTGTACGAGACACCCCGACGGCTTCGGCCAACTCGCCTTCGGTCAACAGGGTGCCGCCTTCGAAACGGCGGTCGAGCACGGCTTCCTTGATATGGCTGTACACACGGTCCGCGGCGGGCGGTTGCTTCATGGGAGCGGCGGGGACGGCAGGGGCGGGGGCAGGAGCGGGCGGCATGCGCACAGCTTAGATACAACAGAGGTGCAACAGCATGCCGCGTCCGGGATTCGGACAGGGGTCACCCAGGGTGATGAACCTGACCGCACACGCCGGCCCACGTACTCCGAGACCGGGCCGAACCACCACGGCGATCAAGCCGACATGACGCGCATCACGGACTCGCTCCCCCGTCCCGTGCATCCCTTCGGTCCCCTCATGCGTCACCTATAGGGGCCTGTTTCCCAAGACGGCCCCACTCGGTGCTTCCCCTCGCATTCGCGGATTCGGAGCGTTTCACTTGATATCCACCCTTCCGGGCGCGCGCAAAGCCGCCGTGATCTCTCTCACCGCCGGCGCGCTCATGGCCGTCTCGGCCCTGGCCTCACCCGCCCAGGCGGCCACCGCGCCGTCCATCAGCGGTAAGGGCGGGTTCGTGCTCAACAACGCGACCAGCGCGACGGTCTACAGCAAGACCGCCGACACCAGGCGCCAGATGGCGAGCACGACGAAGATCATGACCGCCGCCGTGGTGCTCAGCACCAAGGGCGTCGACCTCAACCGCAAGGTGACCGTCAAGCAGGCCTACCGCGACTACGTCGCCAAGGAGGGCGCGAGCACCGCGGATCTGCGGACCGGCGACAAGGTCACCGTGCGGCAGCTGCTGTACGGCACGATGCTGCCCTCCGGCTGCGACGCGGCCTACGCCCTCGCCGACACCTTCGGCACCGGCTCCACCAACGCCGCCCGCACCAAGTCGTTCATCGCGAAGATGAACGCGAAGGCCGTCGAACTCAAGCTCAAGAACACCAAGTTCGACTCCTTCGACGGCATATCGCAGGCCGGGAACAACTACACCACCCCGCGCGACCTCGCCAAGATCGCCCAGTACGCGATGAAGAACTCCACCTTCCGCGCGGTCGTGAAGGCCACCTCGTACAAGAGCACGGCGCCGACCAGCACCGGCGGCACGCGCACCTACACCTGGTACAACACGAACCAGCTGCTCGGCTCCTACAGCGGCGCCATCGGCATCAAGACGGGCACCGGCACGGCCGCGGGGCCCTGCCTGGTCTTCGCCGCCACGCGCGGCAGCAAGACCCTCGTGGGCGTCGTCCTGAACGGCCCCGACCGCTACAAGGACGCGGCGAAGCTGCTCGACTACGGCTTCGGCTCGTCGGCCGCGAAGACGATGAAGCTGCGGACGCTCCCGGCGGACGCGCAGCGCGACTGATCCAGGGTCCTACGACGTGAGCAGGCCGGCCCGGAACGCCTCCCATGCGGCGGGGGCGAGGAGCAGTACCGGGCCGGCTGGGTCTTTGGAGTCACGGACGGCGACGGTGCCGGGGAGGTTGAGGGCGACTTCTACGCACTCGCCGTGTGGATCGCCACTGCTGTAACTGGACTTCTTGAAGTCGAAGCCGTCCACGTGTCTCTACAACTCCTTGCGGACGCTGCCGATCAGGCTGATGGAGTCGCGTTCATCCAGGCCGAGCCCCACGATGCGGTCAAAAATCGCAAGATGGCGGGCGGTCTCGCGATCGTTCTCCACCCAAATCTTAGTCGAAATGGTGTCCGACTGGACCACGTCGAGGGCCCCTGGCTCCCCGAAGGAGACCACTGTGAAGGCACTGGTCATGCCCGGGTGGGCACCGGCACTGAACGGTACGATCCGCAAGCTCACATGCGGAAGTTCTGCGACTTCCAGCATTCTCGCGAGCTGACTGCGCATAACGTCGCGGTCGCCGACCAACTGCCTCAGGGCACCTTCATGCAGCGCCACGGATAGCTGGAGCGGTCGCTCGCCATGCAGACATGCCTGCCGCGCCATTCTGGCTTCGACGAACGGTTGGATCTCATCGAGGTCGTCCCAGGCGCCGTTACCGACAGCCAGCGCGCGGGCATAATCCGGCGTCTGCAACAAACCTGGCACGAAGGTGATTTGCCAGGTACGCATCTGCGTCGCGACGTCCTCCAGCGCGAAGTACTCAGCTTGTGAACTGAGTTGCGGGTACTGATTCCACCAGCCCTTCGCCTTGCGACGGTCGCGGTCAGCTTCCGCCAGCTCCAGAAGCCGGTCTATGACGGCTTCGCCACGCTCCCCATAGAGATGACAGAGCGCCCGAATGTCCGGATCCCGCATAGGGACCAGACCGCGTTCCATCTTCGCGACCTTGGCCACCGAAGCGGTCAGGGCCTTCGCGGCCTCGGCCTGCCGCATGCCCTGCTCTTCGCGCATGCGCAGCAGCTCACCACCCAGCCTGCGCCCGAGCACGGTCGACACCGACACACCACGATCCGGGCTACTGCCGGTCATCTGGCACTCCCTCCCTACGAGTTGTCACAGTCTGCGCCGCACTCGAACGCGAACACAACTTCGTTTCAGTAGAATTCTCTCCCATTGAACTTGCTCTGCATGGAAATCCACCACTACCGTGAGTATGCAACCGCTCGCACTGCGGCGCCGTGCGGCAGAAGTGCACCGCCCTGCCCTGCTCCCAGAGCAGCCCGCGGCATCGCCACTGCCAGGCGCACCCCGTACGGGCAGACCCGACCGCACACGGAGGTGCGCGTCCATGACCTCAGCCCAAGAGGCGGCACAGCCCAGCCCCGAGCCGGTGCTCCAGGAGGACCGGCTGAACTACACCCCCACCGCCGGCAGCGTCAGCCTCGCGCGGCGGCGCGCCGCGCGGCTCGTCACCCAGTGGGGACACCCCGAACTCGCCTGGTCCACCGCCCTGGTGGTCAGCGAGCTCGCCACCAACGCCCTCCTGCACGGCAGCTTGCGCGACCGCCTCTTCCAGGTACGGACCACGCTGCGGCCGAAGATCCTCCGGATCGAGGTCAGCGACCCGCGCGGAGAGCGGCTGCCGTGCCCGCGCATCGCCGAGGACGACGAATGCTTCGGCCGGGGGCTGCACATCGTCAGCCAACTCGCCGACCGCTGGGGCACCCAGCCCCGCAGCGTCGGCAAGACCGTCTATGCCGAGATCGACGTACGGACGGATACGGCGCGATGATCGACCCCGTCACCGACCGGGCGTTGTGGGGCGTCGTCGCCCTCGCCATCAGCCTCATCGTGCTGGTGATCGGCATTCTGTACGCGGCGACCTGGCGCCCCGAACACGAACCGCCCCAGCTTTCGGCAGCCGCCGAAGAGGCGTACACGTACACCTGTTACTGCCACCGTGAACCGATCCATATCACCCTCCGCGCCTCCGAACTCCCTCGCAGGCACGCGCGCGGACACTGGAGACGGTGAGAGCCTGAGGACCGACCCGACCGTCTCCCGGGGTGCCTATGCTTCGGGCATGTCATCTCCCAGCGCCACTACTGACGGATCTGCGCCCTCTGCTACCCGGAGGGCTTCACTGACCCGTTGGGCGATCACGGGGTTGTCGTGGTGGTGGGTAGCCGCCCCACTCGTCCTGCTGACTCCTCCGATCGCCCGCGCGATGGGGTTCCCGGGGGTACGGGACGAGTACGGCCTGGTGTTCGGGTGGACCGCTCTCATCAGTGCGGTGGCGGCACCGACGGTGGGGTTCGTGGTGGCGCTTGTCAGCCGACGACGGCGGGCTCGCCGACGCTTCGCCATCATGGGAGCGGTATCCAGCGTGCCGATCCTCTTCTTCTGGATCTTCGGGGTGCTGCTCGGCGAGTGACCGGAGGGGAACTGCTGCTGGGTGTCCGGTGTGTTGGGTGCGGGTTCGTGCCGAGGGGTAGTCGGGGTGGGCCGGGGGGTGTGGTGTCGGGTGGGGGCCGCCCCTAGGTTTCAGTTTCGCGGTTCCGGGTCGGGCGTCAAGGGCGCTCCTTCGTCGCGTCGGCTGCGCCGATTCCGCTGCGCTCCACCCTTGACCCCCAACCCTCCACCGCAAGTGCTGC